>JAKBCJ010000623.1 GCA_021807975.1 Pseudomonadota bacterium
CCGATGCCGACGCAGCTTGTCTGGCCCATCCCGGTCGCGGTGGTCTGCGCCACCGCCTCATAGGTCAGCGTGCCGGAGCGGGAGACGATCCCGACTGAACCGCGCTTGTGGATGTGGCCGGGCATGATGCCGATCTTGCACTCGTCCGGGGTGATGACGCCGGGGCAGTTCGGCCCGATCAGGCGGGACTTCGACCCCACCAGCGCCCGCTTGACGCGCACCATGTCCAGCACAGGGATGCCCTCGGTGATGCAAATGATCAGCGGGAACTCGGCGTCGATGGCTTCCAGGATCGCATCGGCCGCGAACGGCGGCGGCACGTAGATCACCGACGCATCGGCACCGGTCTTTTCCCGGCATTCCGAAACCGTGTCGAACACCGGCAGGTTCAGATGTGTCGTGCCACCCTTCCCCGGGGTCACGCCGCCGACCATCTTGGTGCCATAGGCGATGGCCTGTTCCGAGTGATAGGTGCCCTGCGCACCGGTAAAGCCCTGGCAGATGACCTTGGTATCGCGATTGACCAGAACGGACATCTATGCGGCCTCCTTCACGGCTTTGACGATTTTCTCGGCCGCGTCCGCCAGATTGTCGGCAGAGACGATCGGCAGGCCGGATTTGGCGAGGATTTCCTTGCCCAGATCGACGTTGGTGCCGGCCAGACGCACCACCAGCGGCACCGACAACTGCACTTCGCGGGCGGCGGAAACCACGCCCTCGGCAATGATGTCGCAGCGCATGATGCCGCCGAAGATGTTGACCAGGATGCCTTCGACGTTCGGGTCCGACAGGATGATCTTGAAAGCCGCCGTTACCCGCTCTTTCGTGGCGCTGCCGCCGACGTCCAGGAAGTTGGCGGGGGACATGCCATACAGCTTGATGATGTCCATGGTCGCCATGGCCAGGCCCGCGCCGTTGACCATGCAGCCGATGTTGCCGTCCAGCGCGACGTAGTTCAGTTCGAACTTCGCGGCTTCCAGTTCCTTCGGGTCTTCTTCCGCCTCGTCGCGCAGCTTTTCCAGTTCCGGATGACGGAACAGCGCGTTGTCGTCGAAGCTGACCTTCGCGTCCAACGCCACCACGTCGCCCGCGCCGGTGACGACCAGCGGGTTGATCTCGATAATCGCGCAGTCCAGCGCGACATAGGCAGCATACATGCCGGCGATGAACTTGCCGAACGAGGATGCCTGCTTGCCGGTCAGGCCGAGGCCGGAGGCCAGCTTGCGGCCATGGAAGCCGGAAATGCCCGACGCGGGATCGACGCTGGCCCGCAGGATCTTCTCCGGATGGTTGGCGGCAACTTCCTCGATCTCCATCCCGCCCTCGGTCGAGGCGACGATGGTGACGCGGCCGCTGATCCGATCGACCAGCAGCGACACATACAACTCGCGGGCGATATCGCAGCCCGCTTCGACATAGACGCGGCGCACCGGCCGGCCATGCTCGCCAGTCTGCTTGGTGATCAGCGTGTGGCCGATCATTGCTTCGGCCGCTGCCTTCACCTCGGCCGGGGAGCGCGCGAGACGCACGCCGCCCTTGCCGGTGGGATCGTCCGCGAAGCGGCCGGCACCCCGGCCGCCCGCGTGGATCTGCGACTTCACCACGTATACCGGGCCAGGAAGCTTCGCCGCTGCCGCCTCGGCCTCATCGGGGGTCCATGCGACATGACCTTCAAGGACCGTCACGCCGTAGCGCTTCAGCAGTTCCTTGCCCTGGTATTCGTGGATGTTCATGGTTGGCTCCTCAGCCGATCAGCTTGCGAGACGCATCGATCAGTTCGCGAACCGCACCGCAGGACTTGTCGAAAGCGGCCTTTTCGGTGGCGTTCAGTTCGATTTCGACGATCCGCTCCACACCGCCGGCACCAATCACCACGGGCACGCCGACATACATGTCGTTGATGCCATATTGGCCGGTCAGGTAGGCGGCGCAGGGCAGGACGCGCTTCTTATCCTTCAGATAGGCCTCGGCCATCGCGATCGCGGAGGCGGCCGGGGCGTAGAACGCGCTGCCGCGTTCCAGCAGCTTCACGATCTCGCCGCCGCCATTGGCGGTGCGGGCGCAGATGGCGTCGATCTTTTCTTGCGTGGACCAGCCCATCTTGATCAGATCGGGGACCGGGATGCCGGCGACGGTGGAGTAACGGGTCAGCGGCACCATCGTGTCGCCATGGCCACCCAGCACGAACGCGGTGACGTCCTGCACCGAAACATTGAATTCCTGCGCCAGGAACAACTGGAAGCGGGAGCTGTCGAGCACGCCGGCCATGCCGACGACCTTGTTGGCGGGCAGGCCGGACTTTTCCTTCATCACCCAAACCATCGCATCCAGCGGGTTGGTGATGCAGATCACGAACGCATTCGGGCAGTTGGCCTTGATGCCCTCGGCGACCTGGGCGATGACGCCGGCATTCTTGCCGATCAGATCGTCGCGGGACATGCCGGGGGTGCGCGGGAAGCCGGCGGTAACGATCACCACGTCAGCGTCCTTAATGGCGGCGTAGTCGGACCCGCCGGACATGGCGGAGTCAAACCCATCGACCGGGCCGGACTGCATGATATCGAGCGCCTTGCCGGCCGCGACGCCGCCGAACACGTCGAACAGGACGACGTCCCCGAGTTCCTTCAGGCCGATCAGGTGGGCGAGCGTGCCGCCG
>JAKBCJ010000624.1 GCA_021807975.1 Pseudomonadota bacterium
ATTGGCGGCCCTGATATTGCCGTCGTCCAGGCTGATCGACTCGCTTTCGCGGTATTCCAGGAACAGTTCGCCATCATCGCTGCCGCGCAATGCCTGACCGACGATATGTTCGGCAGCGGCCTGGTCCAGTGCGGCATCCGCCCGTTCGAAAAACAGCTTGTCGGTGGCGGCGATGGCGCTCATGCGGGGATCCTCGGTTGATGTCGGTTCGATACATGGTACGTCCGGGGCATTTTGACCACCAGGCCATTCCCGATCCGGGCAGGCACGGCATCGGCTTATGCCGCGGTGACGACCCGAGCCTTGGGCAATGCGATCCGCGCCGCGGTGCCTGCCCCCGGTTCACTCGCCAGCGACAACTGGCCGCCATGGGCGGACACGATCGCGCGGGCGATGAACAGGCCAAGGCCGGCACCGGGATATCGCCGCGACAACGATCCGTCGAGTTGCATAAACGGCTCGAACACTCGTTCCTGATCGGCGGGCGGGATGCCGATTCCGGTATCGGAAACCACCACGATCATCTCGCCCTCCGGCGTGACACCGGCTTCGATCGTCACCGCCCCACCCGGGGGCGTAAACTTTACCGCGTTCGATACCAGCTGCGACAGCGCCTGAAGTATCTGCTTTTCGTCCCCGCGCAGCCCGGGCAAATCGTCGGGCAGCCGGACGGTTATCGCGACCCTCGCCTCCCGCGCCGCGGCATCCGCCTGGCGAACGGCCATCTGGATCAACTGGCAGAGTCTCATCACCTCGCCGCCCGGTTCGAACTGGCCGCTTTCGATGCGGGCGACATCCAGGATGATATTGATCAACGACAGAAGCTGTTTGCCGGCATTGCCGATCTGGCCGCTGTATTCCGCGACCAGGGCCGCGGGCACATCGGCGTTCTCACTGGCCATGGCATCGGAAAAACCGATGATCGCGTTCAGCGGCGTGCGCAGTTCGTGACTCATGGTCGCAAGGAACCGCGACTTTGCCACGTTGGCCGATTCAGCCAGATCCTTGGCGCGCCGCAATTCCTGTTCGGTACGGCGCATCTGGGTGATATCGCTGAACGTGGTAATCCAACCGCCATTCGGCGCCGGATTGGATTGTGCGAACACGATGCGTCCCGAAGGCGTCTCTGCTTCGCGTCCGAATGGGATGCTTCGATCCATCGTGACCAGCGCCCGGGCCATCGGGGCGTCGAACCCGGCCTTCCCGAAATGACCGGCGGCAGCCAGGGCTGCGATTACCTCGCGCTCGCTCTGGCCGGGCACCAGCACGCCAGGCAGCAGGTCCAAGAGGTCGGCAGCGACCGGGTTGCTGGCGATCAGGCGCCGGTCCTGGCCCCAGAGCATGATGCCATGGCGGATATTGTCCAGCATCGTCGCCATGTCGTCCGCTTTGCGACGCAAATCGGTCTCGGCCTGCACCAGCGCGGAGATATCGGTGACGACGGTGATATGACCACCATCCGGCATCGGTGCGGTGCGCACGTCGATCGGGACACCGTCGGAACGTATCCGCCGATGCTGCTGCGGCCGGGTAATATTATAAGCCATTTGCGAGGCGATGATGACTTCCGGATCGCCCTCGCCATATTCGCCCGACTCTGCCCGACGGCGAATCACATCCGAGAGCAAGTCGCCCACCTGAAGCGGCTCTCCCGCCATGATTTTGTTAAAGTTCTCGTTGATCATCGCGACGCGATGATCGGCGCCATAAACGCAAATGCCGTGCGGCACATTCACCAGCACCATCTGCAACTGCAGCGCTCGGCGGCGGGCTTCGTCCTCGGCCCGGGCCTGCGGGGTGATGTCGTTGACCGCGATGGTGCAGCCGCCGTCGGGCAATGGATCGACCATGATGTCGATCGCCCGCCCGTCGGCCCGCACCCGCCGCGCGGCCCACGCGTGTCCGGATGCCGCGCCGCGCAGGTCGGCGACGAACGCCATCCCCTCCGGGCCGGCGAACTCATCGCGGGTTTCCATCAGCGTCAACATGGCATCCAGGCTGGTTCCGGCCGACAAGCGATCCGGCGGAAGCGACAGCAGCGCTGCGAAGCCGGGGTTCACCAGCAGCAACCGGTGTTGCGGATCGAAGATCGCCAAACCGATCCGCAGTGTTGCCAGGCCGGTGGCTGTGCGGGACAGTGCCGTTTCAGCGTCCGCCCGGGCGGCAAGAAGGGCTGTTGTCTCGACCGCGCTGACGACGTAGCCGCCACCCGGCAGCGGGGTGTTGAACAGATCGTGACTTTTGCCCGCATAGGTCCGCCGCCGCAGCCGGCCTGGCTGGGTGCGGTCTGGGGCCATGACGGCCTTGACCTGGGCATCGGGATCCCCGGGACCATAGACTCCGCGCAGCGCCGATGCCCTGACAGCCTCCTCGACGGGCGTGCCCGGGGGAATTCCATCGGCCGGCAGACCCAGCGAGTCCCGGAACGCCCGGTTCATCAGTACGATGCGGCGTTCGGCATCGACAACACCCAGACCGACCGGGATCGCATCGAAAACGGCCTCCAGGCTGACCGTTGGCTCGATGGTCATACGAGGGAAGCTTCGACCGGCGGCGGTTTGGCGGCAAGCGGACGGGCTTCCGCGGACAGGTAATGCACCAGAACCAGCAGGACGGTCAGCAAGACGACCGCGCCCGCCTGATGCAGCGTGGCGA
>JAKBCJ010000625.1 GCA_021807975.1 Pseudomonadota bacterium
GCCGCGACACCACACCCCCCGCACCATCCAGCGCCACCCGCGCCAGCAATCGGAACACCTGCCGGCGCCGCAAACCTAGCAGCGGGCACGCATCCGAAACCCGCAATCGGCCGGAGCGGACCTCCGTTAATACCGACAGCCGCTCGCTCTCTCGATCGCTCATCGACAACACCGACATCCTTCCCCCCCCCAGCCCCCAAAAACCAGGCGGAGTGTCATCTCTATCTTGCTCAGGGGTGTCATCTGTATATTGCTGCTACATAGTCGGATTTTTGGCGTCTCTTTGGCGTCTCGGTTTTCTGCGGTTGGGATTTTGTCTCTTGTTTTGGGATTTCCGGGAGTTTGGGGGCGGTTTCGAGGGCGCCGAGCATGGATTGGGCGGCGATGTGGCGGGTCCATTCGTCCTGGTCGGCGGCGCTGCTGGTGGCTTCGCGTTTGCGGCGCTGCTGCTGTTCCCGGAGCAGGCGGTTGTGGGCGGCGAGGGAGGCGCGGACCATCGTGGCGTACTGGGCGCTTATCCTGATGACCAGATTTATGTCGTTGTCGTGCAGGCGGATCAGGCGGAGCAGGTCCTCGGCTTGCGCGCGGGCGGCGATGCACTGGGCGGCTAAGTCCGCTTCGCTTTCGTTGACCGGGACGAGCGCGGCGATTCTGGCGATCGCGGCGTGGTTTCTGGTTAGGGTGGCTTCCGGGGTATCTTCGATGGGTGGGGGGAGCAGCGCTATCAGCGTGTGCATCAGGTGGCGGTAAGCCTGTGCGGTTAGGTCTATGGGCGGGTTTGCCGGCTGGGGCTGGGGCTGGGTTTCTATTCCGGATTGTTAGAGTGTTATAGGAAATTTGTCAAGATTCGTGGCGGCGGGGACGGTGTCTGGCCGTTTGAGCTTTCGAGGTGCCGCGGGGCCGGGGCTTTTTAACGCGAAGGACGCGGAAGGGCCGCTGAGGCGGGGCGGCGCGGTTCTTGGGACGATGGCGGATTTGGGGGCTGGATCGCGGAGGTTGCCCGGGGCGGGTTGGGTGTCATCCGGTTGCAAACAGGCGCTTGCGTAGCGAAGGCAATCCCGCTAGGTGACTGCCCGACGCTTAAAGCGCTTGCGCTTGTGCCAGTGGAGAGGTGCCAGAGCGGTCGATCGGGGCGGTCTCGAAAACCGTTGTGCCTTTGCGGGTACCCAGGGTTCGAATCCCTGCCTCTCCGCCAACTCGGAACAGAACTGCGAACGCCGGGCGTAGCCGATTTTATGCCGCTGGCGGCGGCGAGCGTTCGGAGCAGACCGCCTTTCGACCCCATGATGCGGACCTCGCCATCCGCGACCTCCACCCGCTGGGCCAGTGCGCGAAGGTGTTCGCGCCGGTAGCCGCCGCCGTCGATCCGGATGCGCTCTCGGGCGGTTATGGCGAATGTCTGGACCATGGCGGCCGTGATCGCCTGCTGCCCCGCGCTTTCCTCCATCGCCTGCGCGCGGTTGGCGTCGGCCTGGGCTTGATCGCGGATCGCCTTCAGGCCGATGATCCTCTCCTTCAGTGCCGGGTCGTCGAGGTCCGCGACGCCGGACTCGATGGCGTCATAGAGGCGCTTCAGCCGCAGTTCAGTCTCGGCGGCGCGCTTGTTCAGTTCAGCGATATGCTCGCGGCGGCGCTCCGTCCGCTCGTGGCGGCGGTCGAGTACGGAGGCCAGCACCTCTTCAAGCCTTTCCGGCTGTAGTAACCGGTCCTCGATGTGGCCGGCGACGAGGTTGTCCAGCTTCTCCATCGGGATCGAACGGCCCTTGCAGCCGGTCTCGCCCTGTCGGGCTTTGATCGAGCAGGTGTAGTAGCGATAGCGACCGCCCTTGCCGGTGCGAAGCGTCATGGCGCCGCCGCACTCGGCGCAGAAGCAGATGCCGGTAAGGAGAGTGGGGCCGCTGACAACGCGGGCCGGCGTGACCTTGGGGTTGCGGGCGCGCAGATGGGCCTGCACGGCGTCAAAGGTAGCCTGATCGATAAGCGGCGGCACTGCGACAGCGATCACTTCGCTGACCGGTTTCAGTTCCTTGGACTTGCTGCGCTTGTTGAACTCATGGTGGCCAATATAGGTCGCGCGGGTCAGAATGCGGTGAACCTGCCCGATGCCCCAGCGCCCGCCATCACGGGTGAATATTCGCTGCCTGTTGAGGTGCGCCGTGATGTTCTTCACGCCCATCGGGCCGGACGTGCCATCGCCTTCAAGGGCAAGCCGGTAGATCAGCCGCACCGTGTCGGCGTGCAACGGGTCGATTTCCAGCTTCTTCTTGACCTTCGCGCCGCGCTGCTCGGCCGCGACGACACGGTAGCCGATGGGCGGCAGCGAACCGTTCCAAAAACCCTGCCGGGCATTCTCCTTCAAAGCGCGGATGACGTGCTTGGCGTTCTCCTTGGATTGATACTCGTCGAACAGCGCCATGATCTGCCGCATCATGACGTGCATGGGGTCGTCGCCCATTTCCTGGGTGATCGAGACCAGCTTGACGCCATTCTTCGCCAGCTTGCGGACGTAGAACTCAAGCTCGAAATGGTCGCGGAAGAAGCGGCTGAACGAATGGACGATCACCACGTCGAACGGCGCGGGCTTGCTGGTTCCCGCCTCAATCGTGCGTTGGAATTCCGGGCGGCGGTCGTTGGTGGCGGACGCGCCCG
>JAKBCJ010000626.1 GCA_021807975.1 Pseudomonadota bacterium
CCGCCGGTCATGCGCGCCATGGACTGTTTCCTTTTTATGACCTACCGACGTTGGCACGCGCGACAGATCAGCGTCCAGCCCTTGCACGGCAGGCGACTCTGGCAGGACAATGCAGCGTCCAAGAGAGCCAAAGAATGATCCCACACATCGCATTCGACCCGACCGCCCCTGCCCCGCTGGATGGCATCCGCGTGGTCGATCTGTCCCGGCTGGTCGCCGGCAACATGGTCAGCCTGCAACTCGCCGATCAGGGCGCCGAGGTCATCAAGATCGAAGACCCGAAACTCGGAGATCCATTGCGGGCATGGCGGGTGAACGGCCTGTCGCTGCACTGGAAAGTCTATGCCCGCAACAAGAAAAGCCTGGCGATCGACCTGCGCCCGCAAGCAGGCCGCGACGCCCTGCTGGACCTGCTGGCAAGCAGCCATATCCTGATCGAGAACTACCGCCCCGGCACGCTGGAAAAAATGGGGCTGGGACCGGATGTTCTGCACGCCCGCAATCCCGGGCTGATTATCGTGCGCATCACCGGTTTCGGGCAGGACGGCCCCTATCGCGACCGCCCCGGCTTCGGCACGCTGGTGGAAGCCATGTCCGGATTCGCCGCCAAGAACGGTTATGGCGACCGCCCCCCGGTACTGCCGCCGCTGGCGCTGGCCGATATGGTATCCGGCCTCTATGGCGCCTATGCCGTGATGGTCGCCCTGCGGGTGGTGGAACGCGGCGGGCGCGGACAGGTGATCGATCTGCCGCTGCTGGAACCGATGATTTCCGTTCTGGGGCCGGACGCCGCCACCTATCGCGTGACGGGGGAAAAACCCGTGCGGACCGGCAGCCGGTCGCTGACAACCTCCCCGCGCAACGTCTATGGCACCAGCGACGGGCGGGCGATTGCGATTTCCGCCTCCATTCAGGCCATGGCCGAACGGCTGTTTCGCGCGATCGGACGGCCGGAGGTCATCGAGGACCCAAGGTTCAGGACGAATACCGATCGGGTACGCAACATCGAAGCCTGCGACGCCATCGTCGGCGACTGGATCGCCCGGCGCACGCTGCCGGAGGCGATGGCGGTGTTCGAGGCCGCCGAAGTCACCGCGACCCCGATCTACGAAGTCGACCAGTTGCTGGATGATCCGCATGTGCAGGCACGCGGCGTGATCGTGGAGGCACCGGACGAAGAAGCCGGATCGGTGCTGATGCACAACATCATCCCCCGGCTGTCCGAGACACCCGGAAAGCTGCGGATTCCGGCCCCGAACCTGGGCCAGCACACACGATCTGTTTTGGAATCGATTGGCTACAGCGCGGACCGGCTGGCGGCACTGACCGCATCCGGAACGATCAAGGAGGGTTGAACATGCGCGACGATCTACCGGTTTGGCGGTCCATGATGTTCGTTCCGGTCACGGCGGAAAAATTCGTCCGCACCGGTGCCGACCGGGGTGCGGATGCGATCATCCTGGATCTGGAAGATGCCGTCGCCCCATCCCAGAAGGACCATGCCCGCACCCTGATCGAGGGCGCGATACCGCAGGTCGCCCGCAACGGCGCCGATGTCGTGGTGCGGGTCAACCGCCCCTGGCGACTGCTGGTGCGCGACCTGGAAGCAGCGGTGATTCCCGGCGTGGCGGCAATCATGCTAACGAAAGTCGATAGTCCGGAGCACGTACATTCCTGCGGCGACATCGTTGCCGAACTGGAAACCGAACGCGGCCTGCCGCCGGGACGCATCAAATTCATCGCGTTGGTGGAAAATGCGGTCGGTTTCTTCCGTATCGATCAGATCGCCAAATGCCATCCAAGGCTGGTGGCGATCAGCCTGGGATCGGAGGATTTCGCCGCCGATGTCGGCATGCAGGCGGAACCCGAGGGCCTGTTGTATCCCAAGCAGCAAACCATCTTCGCCGCCCGGGCCGCCGGCATCCTGCCGATGGGTTTCGTCGGCTCGATCGCCGATTTCCGCGACCAGGATGCGTTCCGAGCGATCGTGCGCCGTTCGCGCCGGCTGGGGTTCATGTGCGCGAGCGCGGTGCATCCGCTTCAGGTCGCGGTGCTGAACGAGGAGTTTTCGCCCGACCCGGCCGAAGTCGCCAAGGCGGAAAAAATGATCGCCGCGTACGACGATGCCTATGCCAGGGGCCTGGGCGCGGTGCAGTTCGAGGGCGCGATGATCGACGTTCCTGTCGTGGAACGTGCGCGGTCGGTTGTCAGGCGGGCCGCGGCGCTGCGCGGGCGGGCGAAAGGCTAAGCCCGCCCCCGCCGATCGCGACTCGGTCTATCGTCCTGGCGGAACGCGGCCCCGGCCATCCGGCCACCAACCGGCGAAACGCGGACGGCCGGACGATGTTCCGGACGCCGCGCTATTTCTTCAGATGCGACGCCAGAAAGCCGGCAATCTCGGTATAGGCCTCGCGCACCTCCGGAATGCGGTCGTCGCGGCCGAAATAGGCGTGGGACTGGCCCTCATACACTTGCAACGATGCCTCGATGCCCAGGTTGCGCAGCTTGCGGTGAACCCGAACCGTGTTGCTCAGCAGCAGGTCGCGGGTGCCGGTGGTCAGAATGGTGGGCGGGAACCCGTGCATATCACCATACACCGGGGAGATCAGCGGGTCGTGCAAATCGTGGCCGTTGGCATAGAACGCGGC
>JAKBCJ010000109.1 GCA_021807975.1 Pseudomonadota bacterium
TTTGCCCCGCTTGCATCGCATGCATGAACCCCATCTCGACCAGATAGCGATCCTCGGGCGACGTGGCCGAGGACAATTTCGCGAAAATCCCGCATGCCCCGGCAAAATGCCTGACGGCAGCGGCGACTGCCGTGTCGATTTCGAACCAGCGCGCGTCGCTCATGCCAACACCCGGAAATCAGGCGTCACGTGATCCAGAAACGGTTGCTTACACCACTTGTAGGGCAGCAAATCCGGCTTTAGGTTACGGTCCCAGCAGGCCGTTTCAGCGAAGTTCCACGCATCCCCGAAAGCGTCCTCGGGAAAATCCAGCAGAATATCCACGTCGCTGTCGTATTTCATCGTCCCCCTTGCCGCCGATCCGAACAGCAGATAACGGCCGCCATGCGCCCTGGCATAGGCTGTCAGCACCGGAACCAGCGCCTCCACCGCCCCGGCCCGCCGCGCCGCTTCGGCCGCTTTCCGCTCGGTTAAGGTTTCGACACGCTGCATGGCGGTAATATCGCTGCTTGGTGGGTGCAAAACAAGAATACAGCATCCTGTAGGCGCGCCGGGCCGGTTTGTCGTCAACGGAACCCGTTTTCGTGCACAACAAATCGGTTTGTCGTTCATGGATGAACAACAAACGGGCGGCGAAAGGACGCTGCCCACTGGCCCGCCTTATTGCCAGCAACAAGCGATGTTCGCGCACAACGCGAAGGATACGGCTTGCCGTCGGTGGGGGGATCTCCGCATCCCGGACGAAATCGGAGGACCGGAAAACCGGCCGTTTGAATATCCAGTCCAGCGCGCGCACGGCGAACCCAGACCGGGTCACCTCGGCGAGCAGCACGTCCGGGTTCGGCACGCCGGTCAGCACCCCCTTATACCGCGCAACGGCCGCGTTTGCCGGTCCGATCAGCGGCAGCAGACGAAACCAGTCGAGATCGACCGGTGGAATTTGCCTTGGTGATAGAAGACTGGCGGCATGTTAACGGCGATCTGTGGTCGGTCGGTAGTCTCGATCGACCTTTACAACATCGTGGGCGTTCGCGTGATGCGATGGTTGACCGAACACCTCCTCCGACAGCGCCGCGACAAGGGCTTCCGCCTTGGCGGCTGCGGCGTCGAGGCGATGGGCGAGGGATTCGAGGCGTTGGACTTGTTCGGCAAAAGCAGTTTGGACAGCAAACGGCGGTAGCGGGACTTCGACTCGAACCAGCTTGGCTTGGGATATGTTTTTCATGCTGCCACTAGTGCCCGACCCAATCAGCCCGAATACTCGTCTGATTTCTGCAGAACGAAGCAAAGAATAGGCATATTGCGGGGTTATGCGTCCGGGGACCCACTCGATCCGCCAAATCTTGTCAGGCAGCAATAGGCCCGCCGGCGGGTTTTGCGCTATCGCAACCGCGCCAACCAGTTCGCTCGTGTTGGCACGTGAAAAAAGAAAATCTCCCGCGCGCACATGGTGCTCAGCCGCCGGTACATGGTCGTCAGGGGCGGGCTTCGCTTCATCTGGCTTGAAAACTCCCGAGGTGACCGCACTGACTTTCATGATCCGGAATGGACTGGTCCCATTTCCAGCTTCGATATTTTTGCCGCCGGTAATCCGCTCAATGACATCGCCAAGCATGACCACCGGCCACCCCTTGGGGTTGGTCGTGGGGTCGCCGAAGGTGTCGAGGAACAGGGCGGGGGTGATGGCGCGGGCTTTGGCGCGGGCGGCGTCGGCGCGGCGCCTAATCTCCGCCGCCCGGTCCAACAACCCCACAATCCGCCGCTGCTCGTCCAGCGGTGGGAGGAAAATTCGGGTCGTTTCGAAATCACCACGCACTACGTGCTTCATCGTCGAACCATGCGTCTTTGATGAAAGTTCGCTGAGAACGCTCTTCAACGCATGATATAAAAATTCTCGATCGACTCCAGGCTTGGGAATCACCTTAAAAATATGCTGGTTGAGGACGCCTATCGGTCCAGGCCAACGAAAAACGTCCAGCGTTGCACTCCAGGATACGAGCAGATCGCCGGGCGCTACCCGAAGTTCGGGCTTCACGTATCGCGTCGTCCAATTAAACTTGTCGGTCGTCCCAGTGAGGTTCTGGATACGAATGATCGGCAAACCCGCAGCCTCCCAATCGGCCGGTTTAAAGGCCGCCCCGTTTATGAAACGGGCGGTCTCTCCCAGGGCTATCAAGGTCACGCCACCGGCTCCCCAAGTTCCACCGCTAACGCCTCGATATCGCCAAGGATCGCCGCCGTCTCGTCGCGCAGTTCCGCCAGTAACTCGCGGGGATCGCGATGCTCCGCCGCCTCACGGCTTTCGGGCCGATAGCGGGAGGCGGAGAGATTGAAATCCTCCCGCTCGATGGTGGCCGCATCCGCGAACCACCAGTTTTCCGCCCATGGCTTCTTAGTGTCGCGCCCGCACCAATCCGCCCACAACGCCGCTCGGCTTTGAAACGCCATGATCAGATCCGGTAGATCGTCCGCCTCGATCGGCTGTTCATGATTGGCATCCAGCTTGAAACCATCATTGCTGGCGTGCAGGAACATCACCCGCTCCGTCCGCCCGCCTTTGGCGAACACCAGCACGCTAGTCTTCACGCCCGAATACGGCTGAAACACCCCGCCCGGCAGCGACAGCACCGCCTCCACCCGGTTGTTCTGCATCAGCATCCGGCGCAGTTCCTTATGCGCCCCGGTGGACCCGAACAACACGCCCTCCGGCACCACCACGCCGCAGCGGCCATCCGGACGCAGATTATCGATCATATACTTGATGAACAGCAGTTCCGTCGCGGTGCTGCTGCCGATCCGCACGTCATCGACAATCCGGTCCCGGTCCAGCCGGCCAGAAAATGGCGGATTGGCCAGAACCACATCGTACCCATCCAACGGCAAATCGCGTTCGGCTTTCGCCTGCCGGTCGAAGCTGCTGGTCAGCACGTTGCGCTTCAAGATGCGCACATCCGGCAGCCCGCGCAGCGCCAGGTTCATCGACGCCAGACTAACCATCTTCGGATCGACATCGTTGCCATAGAACGTCGCGGTTTGAAGCTTGCGCCATTGCGCCGCGTTCAGCCGGTCCCCCATGCCCCGCTCGCGCGGTTTGCCGTCCACATCGGTGATGTCCCGTCCGCCAGACGACGATCCCGCCAGCCGGATATGCTCATACGCCGCCACCAGAAACCCGGCTGTGCCGGCGGCCGGGTCATACACCGTCTCCCCGATCCTCGGGTCCAGCAGCGCGACAACCGCTCGGATGATATGCCGCGGCGTGCGGAACTGACCCAGTTCGCCGGCCTGCTTGATCTGGCGCAGCACATGCTCGAACAAATCGCCCTTGGTGTCCGGGTCCGCCTGTTCCAGCCGCAACTCGTTCACCAGCGTCACGATCTGGGTCAGCACCGTCGGCTCATCCACCGTCAGCCGCGCCTGCGCCATGAAGCTCATGCCGAACGCATCGCCAATGGTGGCGAAGAACGCGAACACTTCGTCCCGCACGAACGTAACCAACTGTTCGCCCGCCATGGCATTCGCCCAGGAGGACCAGCGCATCCGCTCGCGCGGAATGCTCTCACCCCCCTTGGCCGGCGCGTTCAGCGGGTTTCGCAAAATCCAGTCGCCCGCGAACAAAGAAGTGTATTCCCGCTTCGTCGCCCTGGCCTGCCGCAGGTTGGCGCTGTCGATGCCCTCGATCATATAGAAGAAGAACAGAAAACTGAGTTGTTCGGCGTTGGACAGCGGATCGGGATAGCCGCCGCCATACAGATAGTCGCGAATCTGATCCACCTTGCGGCGCATGTCAGGCGTAAAGGGCATGGTCGGCCTTAGTTCAGGGGTTTGTCGGCGTCGCGCGGATCGCCATCATGCGCGGGGCCGGAGGCGATGCCAAAGACGGCTTCGTTCATGCTGCTTAAAGTCCGTTCCAGTTCCGCCTCGCCACCGAACACGGCGCGCGCACGCTCGAATCCGCCGTTCATCGACAGCGGTGGCGCATCGAAGCGCCAACTGTCGAATTGCTCAAGCTCGGCGGCATTGGCCTTGATCTGTTCCTTGACCAGATGCAGCACGCGAACCTGATCGGAGTGGAAGTCACGCCCGGCCAGCCACGTCTCGAACGCCGCCCCCAGCGCGGCGGCGCGGGCTGCGTCGGGGTCCAGGAAAGCGTGGCCGGTTTCATCGATGGTGACCCATTCGCGCGTCGCCGGGTCGATTTCGTCATGCACATCCAGCGTCAGCATGCGCCGTGCCTGGCCGGTGGGCGGCTTGGCGTCGCGCACGACCACAACGCCGCCCTCCCCCGGCGTTTCATCATCGCCGTGCCGCAGCGTAACGCCGGTGAAATCCAGCATGGTGAAGCGGTTTTTGCCGGGCGCCAGCCGCGTGCCGCGTCCTCGCATCTGCTGATACAGGATGGAACTGTGGGTAAAGCGCGCCATCACCAGATTGCGCAGGTCGGGGCAATCGAACCCGGTATCCAGCATGTTCACGCTGACCAGGATTTGCGGGAACGGCTCGTTCTTGAACCGCTTGATCTTGGCCTGCCCATCGACACTGTCGTCAGCCCCCATGCCCGACACGACGAAATCGGCATAGCGGGTTGTAGGGCTTGGTTTCTTGTCCGCGAACACGTCATCGAACATCCGAGCCAGCGTTTCCGCATGGCGCTTGGTGACGGCAAAGACGATTGTCTTGCCCCAATCGGGCGCGCGGCGAATGCCGTTGGGCCCGGTATAACCATTCTCCAGCACATCGCGGAATTCGCGCACCATTGCTCGGTTACGCTCCGGCACGGTGAACTTACGCTCCAGGACCGACGGATCGACGATCAACGGATCACGGTCTGCGAACAATGCTTCCAACTCGGCGCGGTCGGCGCCGTCCATCGCGTTCCAGTCGATATCCGCGCGCGCGACGGAAAACCCGTCCGTCGCCGCCGTCCGCGCGGTCATGGCGCGATAAATCTCATAAGGTACAAGATGACCGTCCGCGATGGCTTCGGCCATGCTGTAACGATAAGTGGGTTTGCTGACCTCGAAGAACCGCAACGTGTCCCGCACGGCGGCGCGGTCGTCCTCATCCACATCCGGGGTATCCGGCATCACACAGGGCGTCGCGGTCAGGCCTACCTTGATGCCGTCGAAATGGTCCAGCGCACGCCGCCATTCGCCGTAGATGCTGCGGTGGCACTCGTCGATGATGATCAGGTCGAAATAACCGGATGAGTAGTTCTCATACTCATTCACCAATGTCTGCAAGGTAACGATGGTAACGCGCTTTTCGTCCTGAAAACGCCGCCCGGTCTTGGGCACGCGATAGCACGGAAGGGTCGGCAGGTTTTCGACGAAAGCTTCTTCCGCCTGAACGGCCAGCGTGTTGCGATCGACCACGAACAGCGCCCGGGTGGCCCAGTTGGCGTCGAACAGGCGCTTCAACAGCGCCGCCGCCGTGCGCGTCTTGCCCGTGCCGGTCGCCATTTCCACCAGCATCTTCCGCCGCCCGTTGACGATCTCGCGGGATACCGCATCGATGCAGGCCGACTGGTGGTAGCGTCCCCCACCGCCAGCGATCCTTGTATCGATCGGGATGTCCAGCGGGCTGCGGCGGATGTCCCGCGCGGCCTTCCGCCGCACAAGATCATCCTGGCTGAATACGGTTTTGATCGGGCGGAAATGGGCGTCCTGTTCCTTGTCGCGGAACCATATTTCCTCGCCGTTCGACAGAAAGATAAACGGCACGTCCAGAAGGTCGGCATAACGCCGTCCCTGCGCCTCGCCCCCGCTCAAGTTGACGCTGGTGCTCTTGGCTTCCAGCACCCCCAGCGCGCGGCCCTGCCGGTCGAACAGCACGTAATCGGCCCGGCCGCCGTCACCCAGCGGATATTCATACCGCACGCTTAGGCCATCGGTCAGACGCCAACCGGCATTTTCCAGAATTTGGTCAATCTTGACACGGGCAAAGGCCTCGTTCGTCACGCTGTCGCCGTCCCCCAGCTTCTGAACACATATCCTCCGGCGAGACGCCTTGCACGGTCAACCAATCATGCTACCTGTCCGCGGTGAAAGTTGGTGCGATCACCAATTCCCCGGCAAACTCGACAATTCATCCGCCCACAATCACATTGACATTTTTCCTATAAACGTCTAATCTTGGAAACAAAGCGCCTCGCCCCAAAAACGCCATGCCAACGACACTGCGCTGCCTGCGGGCGACTAAATACGATCTTTTAAGGTATTTAGTCGTATATTTTATACTTCGTCCCGTGATGCGGCTTTTGAGACACCGATTAGACGCCCCCGGCCACCGCCCGCCGCTCTCCCCCCACCGGAAAAGCCCTCCAGCGCTGACCACCCTTGCGCCATACGCGTCCCGCATGGTTGCATTGCGCCATACACGGGAAACGGAGATCACTTGGCCTACGCCCTGCAACAGCTCATCAACGGCGTCACACTGGGTATGATCTACGGCCTGATCGCGGTCGGCTACACCATGGTTTACGGCATCATCGGCATGATCAACTTCGCCCATGGCGACGTGTTCATGGTCGGATCGTTTCTGTCGCTGACAGCACTTCTGGGGCTGGCCGCATTCGGCATCACCTCGGTGCCCCTGGCGCTGGCCCTGACGCTGATCTTCGCCGCCGCCATCGCCGCCCTGTATGGCTGGACCATCGAGCGTGTGGCCTACCGTCCGTTGCGCGGATCTTTCCGGCTGGCGCCGCTGATCAGCGCCATCGGCATGTCCATCACCCTGCAAAACTTCGTCCAGGTCAGCCAGGGCGCCCGCGTCAAGGCGATCGAGGCGATCATCCCCGGCGGCATCCAGATCATGAACCAGGGCGGCTTCGCGGTCCGCCTGTCGTGGATGCAGATCGCCATCGTCGTCATCACCATGACCATACTGGGCATATTCACCTGGCTGGTGACCAAAACCCCGCTGGGCCGGACCATGCGCGCCTGCGAGCAGGACCTGAAAATGGCCAGCCTGCTGGGCATCGACACCGACCGCACCATCAGCCTGACTTTCGTCATCGGCGCCGCCCTCGCCGCCGTCGCCGGCTTTCTGTTCCTGCTGTATTACGGGGTCATCGACTTCTACATCGGCTTCATCGCCGGGGTGAAAGCCTTCACCGCCGCCGTGCTGGGCGGCATCGGCAGCCTGCCCGGCGCCGTACTGGGCGGCCTGCTGATCGGCCTGATCGAAGTGTTCTGGTCCGCCTATTTCAGCGTGGAATACAAGGACGTCGCCGCGTTCGGCATTCTGATCGTCGTGCTGATCTTCATGCCCACCGGGATCCTGGGACGGGCCGATGTCGAGAAAATATGAACCCGGCCCCGTCACCGCGAAGCACGCCTGTATGACCGCCCTCCGCGACGCCTCTCTCTCCGCCCTCGTCGCCCTGGGCCTGTTCGCCCCCCTCGTCGGGCTGGTCACCACCAGCGGCGAGCACGGTCTGATCCTGGAACTCCGCCCCATCGCCACGGCGGTCGTTGTCGGCCTGGTGTTCCTCGGCCGGCTGATCGTCCTGTCGCGCCGCGGCCGGTCCCGAGCGGCCGCCGCCCCCGCCAAACCACCGCTGGCGGAAAAAGTCTCCAAAGCGGGCAAGTATCTCACGCCGCTGCTGCTGGTGGCGGCGGTGGCCCTGCCGTTCACCGGATCGCGCTACTACATCGACCTCGGAACCCTCGTCCTCACCTACATCATGCTCGGTTGGGGCTTGAACATCGTCGTCGGACTCGCCGGCCTGCTGGACCTGGGCTACGTCGCCTTCTACGCGGTGGGTGCCTATTCCTTTGCCCTGCTGGCAACCAATTTCGGCCTGGGTTTCTGGACCTGCCTGCCACTCGCCGGCATCTTCGCCGCCTTCGCGGGAGTCATGCTGGGCTTTCCCGTCCTGCGCCTGCGCGGCGACTATCTGGCGATCGTCACCCTGGCGTTCGGGGAAATCATCCGAATCGTGCTGATCAACTGGGTCTCGCTGACCAGCGGCCCGAACGGCATCACCGGCATTCCCCGCCCCACGCTGTTCGGCCTGACCTTCAGCATGGATGGCGGGCCCGGCACTATCGCCGGTTTCTTCAATGTCGAACCCGCTGTCATCCAGCGTATCATATTCTTATACTACCTTATTCTCGGCCTCGCCCTGCTGACCAACTGGGTATCCCTCCGCCTCCGCCAAATACCATTAGGCCGGGCGTGGGAGGCTTTGCGGGAGGATGAGGTCGCCTGCCGGTCGTTGGGCATCAATGTCCGCAACACCAAGCTGACCGCGTTCGGCATCGGCGCCATGTTCGGCGGTTTCGCCGGCGCATTCTTCGCCACACGGCAGGCATTCATCAGCCCCGAAAGTTTCACCTTCATCGAATCCGCCACCGTACTCGCCATCGTCGTCCTTGGCGGCCTGGGCAGCCAGCTCGGCGTGGCCTTGGCCGCCATCGTCATGGTCGGCGGGCTGGAGACGCTGCGCGATTTCCTCAGCTTCCTCGGCGACCAGATGGACAGCCCGCTGTTTTCCGGCATTGCCAGCGAGTTGCCGCTGTATCGCATGCTGATCTTCGGATTGGCGTTGGTGGTGATGATGGTACTTCGCCCCCGAGGCTTGGTATCCGGCCGCACGCCAAGCGTAGCCCTGCACAAAGTAAAGGATATCGCTCCCGGCATGGTCGCGCAGGGCCGCGGCTGATGCTGTCGGTATCCGGCCTGATGATGCGGTTCGGCGGTCTGCGGGCCGTGGACGGCCTGTCGTTCGAGGCCAAGGCCGGCGACATCACCGCCGTGATCGGGCCGAACGGCGCCGGCAAGACCACCGTGTTCAACTGCATCACCGGATTTTACCGGCCCAGCGGCGGGTCGATCACCCTGACGCACCCGGGCGGCGCGTCCCACAAACTGCACACAATGCCCGGCCACCGCATCGCGTCCGCCGCCAAGGTGGCCCGCACCTTCCAGAATATCAGGCTGTTCGCCGGCATGACGGTGCTGGAAAACCTGCTGGTCGCCCAGCACAACACCCTGATGGCCGCGACCGGCTTCGGCGTGTTCGGTATTCTGGGCCTGGGCCGCTATCGCGCCGCCGAGGCCGCCGGCATTGAAAAAGCCAAATTCTGGCTGGATGCGATCGGCCTGACCGAGCGCGCCGACGACCCGGCCGGTGCCCTGCCCTATGGCGCGCAACGCCGGCTGGAAATCGCCCGGGCAATGTGCATCGACCCGGTGCTGCTGTGCCTGGACGAACCGGCGGCGGGCCTGAACCCGCGCGAGTCCGACGAGTTGAACCAGTTGCTGATGCGTATCCGCCAAGGCGGCTGTTCGTTGTTGCTGATCGAGCATGACATGGGCGTGGTCATGCGCATCTCCGACCACATCGTCGTGCTGGATCACGGCAGGAAAATCAGCGACGGCACCCCGGCCGAAATCCGCAACGACCCCGCCGTGATCGCCGCCTATCTGGGCGAAGGCGAGGAAGACGAGGTGCCGGCATGACCGCCCTGCTGTCGCTGACCGGCGTCACCGCGTTCTATGGCGCGATCCAGGCGCTGCGCGGCATCGACCTGACGGTGGAAAAGGGCGAGATCGTCACCCTGATCGGCGCCAACGGGGCCGGCAAATCCACCCTGATGATGACGATCTGCGGCAGTCCGCGCGCCCGGGACGGCCAGATCGTCCACGAGGGCCAGGACATTTCCCATTGGCCGACGCATCTGATCATGCGCCGCCGGATCGCCCAGGCGCCCGAGGGCCGGCGTATCTTCAATCGTATGACCGTCCACGAAAATCTGCTGATGGGCGCCGAGGTCGCGGGCCGAACCGATACCGCCGACGGGCTGGACCAGGTGTTCACCCTGTTCCCCCGCCTGAAAGAGCGCATCGGTCAACGCGGCGGCACCCTCTCTGGCGGCGAACAGCAGATGCTGGCGATCGGCCGGGCGCTGATGTCGCGGCCGACCTTGCTGCTGCTGGATGAGCCGTCGCTGGGCCTGGCGCCGCTGGTCGTGCGACAGATCTTCGGGGCGATCCGCGACCTGAACCGCACCACCGGCCTGACGGTGCTGCTGGTCGAACAGAACGCCTATCAGGCGTTGCGGCTGGCGCATCGGGGTTACGTGCTGGTCAACGGTTCCATCACCATGGCCGGCACCGGCGCGGAATTGCTCGCCCGGCCGGAGATCAGGGCGGCGTATCTGGAAGGCGGGCACGCTTAGAGCCGACGGCTGGACGCGGCAGCCCCTGCCCGGCGGTTGCGTTTCACGCGCGTGTCGGCACACTGCGCGGAACGCTATTCGGAGGGGAGTGAAACATGGGCCACAAAATCGCAATCATGGGCACCGGGGCCGTCGGCGCCTATGCCGGGGCGCATATGGCCCGGGCCGGCGAGGACGTGACCTTCATCGACCCCTGGCCCGCCAACGTGGAAACCATGAAGGCCCGGGGCCTGAAAGTATCCCACATCCGCGACGTGCCGGAATGGTCCACCCCGGTTCGCGCGCTGCACCTGACCGAGTTGCAGCAAACGGCGAAGGAAAAGCCGTTCGACATCGCCTTCGTCTGCATGAAGTCGTACGATACCGAGTGGGCAACGATCATGATCGCCCAGTATCTGGCCCCGGATGGCTTTATCGTTTCGCTACAGAACTGCATGAACGAGGAAACCATCGCCGGCGTGGTCGGCTGGGGCAAGGTCGTCGGCTGCATCGCCAGCTCCATCACCGTCGATCTGTGCGAACCGGGCCACGTACGCCGCGCCGCGGGCAAAAGCGGTGACAAGCACACGGTATTCCGCACTGGCGAGGTGCATGGCCGCATCACCGAACGCGCCGGGGAAATCCGCCGCCTCGTCGCCCTGACCGATTCCGCGCTGGTAACCTCCAACCTGTGGGGCGAACGCTGGTCCAAGCTGGTGACCAACGCGATGGCGAACGGTATGTCCGCCTGCACCGGCCTGATCAGCAAGGATATCCTGCGCAACGACACCCTGCGCCAGTTCGGCGCCCGCCTTGGCAGCGAGGCGATCCGCGTCGGCCAGGCGTTGGGCTATGAGCTGGAGGAAGTCCATCACATCGACCCCGAAATCATCGCCCGGGCGGGCGAGGGCGACGCGGCGGCGATCCGGGAATACGATGCGCACCGCCTGGAGGAAGTGAACAAGGCCGGCGGCGGCGAACATCGCCCGTCCATGGGTCAGGACATGGTGAAGGGACGGCGCACGGAAATCGACTTCCTGAACGGCTTCATCAACCGCAAGGCCGAGGAAATCGGCATGCACACCCCGGCCAACGCCGCCCTGACCGATATCGTCAAGCGCGTCGAAAAAGGCGAACTGCAACCCGACCCGAAGCACCTGCTGGAACTGCGGTTGAACTGAGGGACCGTGACGAAATAAGGGAACCGTTCGATAAGGGCCACCGACGGCGAGATTGCCATCAGCACCGGCTGCGAACCGGGATCGGACCGCAGGATCGTTGTGCGGAGCGATCTTTCGAGTTTTACCGGGTCTGATCGGCCACGGTCCCGGTCAAAAAGACGTAGGGTTGCGGCGTGCGGCGCCCCTCGTTTGGCGCCGAAGCCGCTGTCGGCAGGGGCAATTTGCTTGGAAGAGCGCGAAGGGCGGGAAGGGCCGCGAAGGGGGCCGCATCTCAGCTTCGCGG
>JAKBCJ010000110.1 GCA_021807975.1 Pseudomonadota bacterium
AGTTCCAGCCGGAAAAACCAGCCCTCGCCCTCGGCATCGCTGTTCACGATGGACGGGTCTTCGACGATGGTTTCGTTGATTTCGACAACCTTGCCGGCCAGCGGCGCATAGATGTCGGACGCCGCTTTCACGCTTTCGACAACAGCACAGCTTTCGCCCTCTGCCACGTCACGCTCCAGTTCCGGCAGTTCCACATGCACCAGGTCGCCCAACTGCTCCTGCGCGTGGTCGGTAATGCCGACGGTGGCGATGTCGCCATCCAGCACGACCCATTCGTGTTCCTTGGTAAACCGTTTATCGGCATTCTTGCTGGCCACCGCGACGTTCCTTTCAGCGTATGTATCGATGAGGTGTAAATGGCAGCGGCACGACCGTTGCCGGGATCGTCTTGCCGCGAACAATAAGGTTCAGCCGCGTCCCGTCCGCGGCAAGGTCTTTTCGCACATAGCCCATGGCGATGGGACCGTTAATCGATGGCCCGAAACCACCGGAGGTTATAACCCCAGCCTCTGTCCCGTCCTGTGCCACGATCGTCGTCTGACCCCGGGCGGGCGCGCGCCCATCAGGACGGATGCCCACCCGGCGGCGCACCGGGCCGTTGTCCAACTGGTCACGAATCGCCAGTCCGCCGGGGAAATCCCAGTTCATCTTGCGGCGCTTGCCTATGACCCAGGTCAAGCCCGCCTCGACCGGCGACGTCAGTTCATCCAGGTCGTTGCCGTACAGGCACAGCCCCGCTTCCAGCCGCAGCGAATCGCGAGCGCCCAGCCCGATCGGCACCACTTCGGGCTGCTGGATCAGCGCGTCGGCGATGGTTTCCGCATCGGCGGCCGATATGGATATCTCGAATCCGTCTTCCCCGGTGTAGCCGGAGCGCGATACCAGGCACTCAACCCCCGCGATCGTGAATGCGGCGATACCCATGAACGGCAGCGCCGCCGCCTCGGGCGACAACCGACCCATCACCGCCGCCGCCTCCGGCCCCTGCAACGCCAGCAGTGCCCGGTTTTCCATCACGGTGAGCATTTCCGACAGGTTTTCCGCCAGATGGGCGAAATCGATGGACTTGCGGCTGGCGTTGACCACCAGAAACAGACGGTCGTCGGCCAGTTTGGCGACCATCAGGTCGTCGATGATGCCGCCGGCCGGGTTGGTAAACAGGGTGTAGCGCTGGCGTCCCGGCTTCAGGCCGATAATATCGCCCGGGACCAGCGTTTCCAGCGCCATGGCCACGTTCGGACCGGTCAGCATCGCCTGCCCCATATGCGATACATCGAACAGCCCGGCATGTGTTCGGGTGTGCAGATGCTCGGCCATCACCCCGCCCTTGCAGCGCGCGGCGAGGCCGCCTGTCAGGTCGTATTGCACCGGCATGGCGTAGCCGGCGAACGGCACCATCCTGGCACCGAGCGTACGGTGCCATGAATCGAGCGGTGTGGTGAGGAGGGGCGCGGGGGTGGGATCGTCTGGCAGGGCATTGTGGGCCACGCAGAACTCCGTCGGACACAGGGCCATCTACCGGCGGATGCCGGCAGCGATGACCCCCCTCTGTCACGGTACCTGAGAGATTCAGGGACCTTGCGGACCCTTTACTCCGTCGGTGCGAACCCCTCGCTTGCGCGTGGTCCGGCTTTCCAGAGATCCCTACCCGTTGCGGTCCTTGGTGCCTGAGCGTTTCCGGGGGCCGGTTGCGCCTTCGGCGGCGGGGCATGACCCGCACTCTCCCGCAGCGGGTGCCCGGGACGACGGACAATGCGCAGGTTCGGGTGCGGCTGCCAAGGGGTTTTAAGCACGCCGCCAGGCAGACCCGCCCTGCCCGTCATCCCCGGCTCAGGAAATCGTCGGTGTATTCCCCGCGCGATACCTTCACCGCGATCCCGTCCTCGGTCCCGCAATCCAGGTTCTCGGACCCGGCGACCCGCCCCGGTTCGGCCAAATCCTCCAGCCGGTCGGCAAATCCCGCCGCGATGTCCGGCGGGACACGCCACAGGAGCGGCCCATGGGCGGATACCTGCACGCCAGCCGGTCCGTCGGTCGCGGTCAGCAGCACATCGGCGCCGATAACCTGGCAAAACCCCAAATCGCCGAACGCCACCTCCAGCCGATCCCTGCCGAATCGCCGCAGTACCCCGCTCAGCGCTCGGATATCCTCCGCCTCGCCCAGCATCAGGATCATCGGGTTGAAGCCGCTGGGCAGAAAGCCGATCCGCATCATGCCAGTTCAAGCACGTCTGTGGCGTGGCAGAGTTCCTCCTCGCCCGGGTAATCGCCCGACAGCAGGCGGATGCGCAGCCATTCGCCGTCACCCATATTCTCGATCACCTCCGCGCTGAGGCCCCCGGCGATCACCAGCTTTGCGCCGGCTTCGACCCGATACACGTCCAACATGCCCTTCCCCCTAAAACAGGATACTCAGGTTCTTCGCCAGCAGGACGTTCTGCTCCAGGATCAGTTCCCGCCGGGCGATCAGCCAGGACTCGCCGTGGCGCCGTAGCGTGTCGATGCGGCGGCCGACGAAGGTGTTCGTCTCGTACTCGACGCGATTCTGATACACCAGGAAGCGGCTTCCAACGACAACATCGGTGGCATCCTCGGACGACGGAGACACGTCCAGCAGCCGCACGTTGCTGACCATGTGGGTGACGCGGGACAGCGGTTCCTCGGCATAATGCACGCCGGTCAGGATTTGCTCGACCCGCTTTCCCAACGTCCATTTGTCTTCGTCGAACCAGGAAATGCCCTCGCCCTGCCTGGTATTTTCCTTTTCCGCGTGCTGCCCGAACTTCACATTCCGCCGGATCGGCATGAAGTAAACCAGGTCTTCGGCCAGCAGATCCAGCCATTCCCGGAACATCCTCTGATCCAGAAGATCGGCCTCCATATAGAGGAAATCCTCGATCTCCTGCTTCAGGGCGAACCACGCCAGGGTGTTGCGCCCGGTCATTCCGCTGCCTGCCGGGCGGCTTCGCCGCGCCCCAACAGGGACTCCCAGCCGTCGCCCTTCAGGTAACGGGCGTAAACATCGTAGTAGTTACGAGCGTTCTGTTCGGTGATCTGCACGCTGACATCGCCAGGGATCGGGTCGTTGTGTTTGTAAGCACCCATCGACTGCTGGTAGTTGAACGGATACCGGCGCGCGATCGTTCCGGTGCTGGCCTTCGTTGCATACAGCCAGTTTTCCATGTCGTCCTGTTCGGTCATCCCCGCCGGGCCGGAATACCGCATGTAGAAACGCCGCAGAACGTCCTTCACCTCGGCCGGCGCATCGGCATCGACCAGGAAGAAGCGCCACGCCTCGGTTTCCGTCGGGCTGTGCGGATGCCACACGCACAGGCCGCGCGGCTGCCGCCCGTGATACGACGTGTTCGGGAACAAATTTCCGGTGAACGGCATGATACGGGCCTTGTCGCCCAGCCGCTTCTTCCGTTCCTGGAAGCAGTGGCGGAAATATTCATCGACGATCGGATATTGCTGATACCCGGCCTGATAATCGAATTCTTCCGGCATCCAGACGCTATGGACGCCGTGCCCCTGCGGATAGCTGACCCAGACGTGCTGGCCCTTGTTGTACTCGTTGTCGCGCCGTCCCGTCTGTCCCGCCCGGGCGGAAGGGCCGATGCCGATCATGTCCACTGATCGGTGAGAGGGGTTGTGGTAGGTGTCGCCGAGGAAATTTTCCGCCGCGAACTTCCAGTTTGTCGGCAGGATCCATTTGTGGATACCGATCACCTCTGACCCGCCCGGCCGGCCGTCGCGGCAATCCAGCACCTGATCCAGGTGGTCCACCGCCTCCCCGAGATAGGTCATGAAATCGGGCGCCTCGGCATCCCAGGATGCCCAGACTGTACCCTTATACAGATGCAGCTTTGGCGTTTCGATCAAAGACCATTCCGACCGGTCCAACTGCCCTTCGTACAGCACGCGATACAGCGGCACGCCTTGCAGCTTGCCGTCGGTCGTATAGCTCCAGGAATGATAGGGACAGACGAACAACGAGGTATTGCCTGATTCATACCGGCACACCTTCATCCCGCGATGCCGGCAGGAGTTCAGGAACACATGCACCGAACCCTTGGTATCGCGGCACAGGATCACCGATTCCTCGCCCATGCGCGAAACGAAAAAATCGCCCGGATTCGGAATCTGACTCTCGTGCCCCACGAACAGCCATGCTCGGGTGAACAATTTCTCCAGTTCTTCTCTATGGAATTCAGGCGAGACAAAAATATCGCGGCTGATCGTACCTTTGGCAGTGTCGATCATTTGATCGATGGGCAGTATTGTTGTCATTCTGCCGTCCTCCCTGTGCTTTTTGTTTCAGCCCCAGCGGGATGCCGCCACGTCGTCCTCTTCACGGGCATCCACCCAGGCACCATTGCCGTCGGCGTAGTCTTCGCGCTTCCAGAACGGCGCTTTCGTCTTCAGCCAGTCGATCAGAAACGCCGTCGCGTCCAGCGCCGCCTGCCGGTGAGATGAAGCAGCGATCACCAGTACAATATTCTCGCCGGGCACCAGCGGCCCGACACGATGGATAATCGTACATCCCAGCAGCGGCCAACGCTGTCGTGCCCGATCCGCGATCTGCGCGATCGCCCGTTCGGTCATCCCCGGGTAATGTTCCAATGTCATACCGGTGACGTTGGAGTCAGAACCCTTCGCGTCGGCACGCACGGTGCCGACAAAGCAGCCAATGCCGCCAATATCGGTGCGACCGGCCGTTAGCGCGGCGATCTCCGCACCGACGTCGAAATCCTCGGTCTGGACTTTGATATGCACCATCGCCGACACGGTACTCCGGGGGCCGCCCGGGTGTCCAGACGTGAACCGTCCCGTGGCCTCTCCGTCCTGGCCTTGCGTGTCCCGCCATGAAGCGAGACGCGTATCGTCAACCGGTCATGGGCAATAAACCGGCGTTATCTGCGAACCATCAAGGATCCAGCTATCCAGGTCGAAGTCCACGACCTCTCGCAGAAGTTGCGCTAGCCGCCCGGCCTGATGGTCCAGGATCAGCTTGCCGATCCCGGCCGTCGCCGCCCCCGCGTTCCCCAGCGTAGAGGCGGTTCGCATCGCCCAACTGGACCACCCGTTCGGCACCCGGGCCGCGTCGGTCACCGCCCCCCCCGGCAGCGTCGTGCGGGTTCGCGGACCCGCGGCGTATCGTGCCCGGGGCGGCCGCGGACTTGGTTCTGTTCCGGGGCCGGTCCATGACCGATTTGCTCGCTCGCCCGCTGGCTGACGGCGTATCGTTCACCCTGGTGGTGGAAATCTTCCAGCCGGGCGGTAAGACCCCGCCCAACGCCCACGCCATCGCCGAAGAAGCGTTTTTCGTGATGGCGGGCAGTGGCCGGGCGTATTGCGATGGAGCAAGCAGGGAGATCGGTGCGGGGGATGTGCTGGTTCTGCGCCCCGGCACCGAACACGTCGTAGAGAACACCGGTCCCGGCAAACTCTATTGCCGGACAATGATGACCTCGAACGAAGGCTTTGCCGAACTAATCCGCGGCGGCACCCCGGTCGAACTCTCGGACGAGGACCGGCGGATCATTGCCGGTAACACCCCGAGGCCCGATTAGGCTGCCGCTTGGCGATCGATTGGCTGGAGGCCTTTACGGCTGGTGATCCGCACCGGCCCCTTTCGGGTCGCCCCGGGCTCCAGTATCGCGCCGTGCACCGCATCTTCGATCCGCTCAAGCAACGTTGCCCGGTGTCCGAGCGCCGCCCGGCGCTCCGCCTCGATTCCGGGGCGGCTCATCGCCTGACGGGTCGTGGTAGCAAGCACCGCAAGATTGGCCTTTAGAAACGCAGCGTGTTGCTGCGACAAACGAACGGTAACGACATCGTCCGGCATTGGCAGGACTCCCATGCTGGGGTTGAACGAAAGCATTTGGAACCGGCAGCGGCTACGCTTGCCAACAGGCCGGAGTGATATCCGTCAGCGAACACAACGATTTCTCTGCCAGCGCCTCGAACGCCTCGGCCACGGACCGGTAACGCCTTAGCCGGCCGATCAGCGGCTGCAGATACACTGCGTCTGCGTCCCGCCACAGAATCCAGTGGCACAAATTACTGGTCCCGATATGAAGCGCCAGCACTTCCTCGTATTCTTCGGTATCCGAACCATGATCGAGCCGAACGGCCATCCGAAGAGCATTGGCCTTCGACCAGCTTTCGATCAGAGTCAGTTCCGCGATACTGAAGCAAAGGCCCTTGATGGCTTTAGAAGACAATCCGACAGCAGACATCGCGGCCCCGCTTGGTTTCACCGGTCACGGCGAAGAGAAGATAGTCACACGGAAACGTGATTAACAAGCTAAAGAGCCGATAAATCCGCATCGGGATCGGCACGAACATCAAGTGAATAAAAGCGCGAACATTGCGCCGAAGATCGATCGACTTCGGAACAATAATGAACCCCGCGTGCAGGTCTCATGATCGCCGCCGTTCGGCTTGGGGTCATATACCCGTGGTTGAACGACCCGCTTCAGCCTGGCCGAACTGATCGCATTGGCTCAGCGCGCGGGCTTAACGGGCCTTCCGCGGGTCATCGCTCGGACAGCGGCCTACTCCGCGGTCCACCCTCCATCCACCACCAGCGACGTGCCGGTAATCAATGCCGCCGCGTCGCTGGCGAGGAACACAACCGACCCCATCAGGTCCTCCACGGTTCCCAGCCGCCCCAGCTTGATGCGGCGCAGGACGTCGTCCCGGAACGCCGCGTTCTCGAAGAACGGCTTGGTCAGCGGCGTATCGATAAAGGTCGGGCCGATGGAATTCACCCGGATACCCAACGGCGCGAGGTCAATCGCCATCGCCTTCGTCAGTCCCTCGATCCCGTGTTTGGTCATGCAATAGACCGTGCGGTTCTGCCCGCCCACATGTCCCATCTGTGAGGAAATGTGGATGATCGAACCGCCAATCTTCGCCGCCGCCATTGTGCGAACCACGGACTGGGCGACGAAATAAGCCGCGCGCAGGTTCAGCCCGGCGATGGCGTCGTAATCATCCTCCGTCACATCGAGAAACGTGCGCGGGCGGTTGGTGCCGGCGTTGTTGACCAGAATATCAAAAGGATCGGCGGCCTCGATCGCGGCACGAACGGCTGGTTGATCGGTAACGTCCAGCACCAGCGTGTCCGCCTTGCCGCCGGATTCGCGGATCTCCGCCGCGGCTTCGGATATCTCGGTGCCGGTACGCGCAACCAAGGTAACGTGAGCGCCGGCTTGGGCCAGAGCGGCAGCGGCGGCAAGCCCTATACCCCGCCCCGCGCCGGTAATCAGCGCTCGGCGGTCGTCCAGACGCATGCTGGGGGTGCGAGGAAGGGCCATCTGCGATCCTAAAGCGAGTATGGCGGGCATGCCGCCCGCCGTGACAACGTAAACGACCCTGGCCGCTTTGGCACACCCCCCAAAAAGGCAGATTACGCCGGCAGCAAATCCTCCAGCTTCCATTCCTCGGCCGACGCGCCAGCCAACGCCTGAATCCGGGCTTCGTCGGCGCGCAGTTCCTCGGCCGGCCCGGAATACACCATCTGGCCATTCTCCAGAACGTACGCGTGGTCGGAGATTTCCAGGCTCATGCGCACGTTCTGTTCAACCAGCAGCACAGATATTCCCTCGGCCCGCAGTTGCGAAACAATGCGGAAGACCTCCTTCACGATCAACGGTGCCAGACCCTGGCTCGGCTCGTCGAGGATCAGCACCCGCGGGTTCAGCAACAGCGCCCGCCCGATCGACAGCATCTCCTGCTCACCGCCGGAAAGTTGTCGCCCCAGATTGGACTTACGCTCCCCCAATCGAGGAAACAACTTGTACACACGGTCGATATCGTACGGCCCCGGCCGTTCCAGGGGCACCCGCAAATTCTCATCCACCGTCAGGTTGGCGAATACCTTGCGCCCCTCTGGCACGAACCCGACCCCGGACGCTGCGATCCGATACGGCGGCTGGCCGGTGATATCATTGCCGAACAGCGTCACCCGCCCCGAACGCGGCGGGGTCAGCCCGACAATGCTGCGGAGCGTGGTGGACTTGCCCGCACCGTTGCGGCCAAGAAGCGTTGTGATCTGACCCTCGGCAACGGTCAGCCCGACATCATGCAGGATGTGGCTTTTGCCATAGTAGGTGTTCAGCCCCTCGGCTGTCAGGGCGCTCATTCGGCCTTCCCCAGATAGGCTTCCTGCACGATCGGGTTGTCGGCGATCTCCGCGGGCGTGCCTTCGGCCAGCATTTTACCTTCCCCCAGGACGGTGATTTTGTCGGCCAGGTTGAATACCACCCGCATATCGTGCTCGATCAGCACGATTGTGTAAGAGCTCTGCTTGTGCAGCCGGCGGATCAGGTTGGCGACGGCATAGGTCTCGTGCTCGCCCATTCCCGCCGTGGGTTCGTCCAGCAGCAGCAGGCGCGGCCGAAGCGTCAGCGCCGTGGCGATTTCCGCCGCCCGCTGATCTCCGTGCGACAATTCGCCGACCAGCCGATCCGCCTGACTGGTCAGGCCGCTTAGCGTCAACGCCTCATCGATGCCCCGCTTCACCGCAGCCCTGTCCGCGCTGCCCAGCCAGAACCGCTGACGCAGGCCTTGGGCGCTTTCAACGCCGATACGGATGTTCTCTCGCACCGTCAGTTCGGGGAATATCTCGGTGATCTGGAACGTGCGCGCCATGCCCATCGCCACGCGTTCGGTCACCGCCATCTTGGTGACAACGGTCCCATCGAACACGATATCGCCCTTTGTCGGCGAAAAAAACCCGGAGATCATGTTGAAGAACGTGGTCTTCCCTGCCCCGTTCGGACCGATGATCGCACGCAATTCCCCGGCGGCGACCTGCATGGACACGTTGCTGACAGCGACCAGACTGCCGAACTGCTTAGTGATGTTGCGGACATCCAACATGGTCATTTGCCGGTCCCCTTCTGCAACATACCCAGCAGCCCCCGGGGGAAGAACAGCACGACCAGCACGAAGATCAACCCGACGAACGACATCCAGTTAACCGTCATCGACGATATATAGTCCTGCAATACGACGAACAGCGCCGCCCCGACCAACGGCCCCCAGAACGCGCGCATGCCGCCCATCACGGTCATGATCACGATCTCTCCAGACAAGGAGTAATGCAGGCCCATCGGGTCTGCGAAGTTGTTCAACAACGCATACAGCGCGCCGGCCAGCGCGGTGAACGCGCAAGAGATCGAGAACGACATCCAGATATGCCGCTCGATCGGGATGCCCAGGAACCGGGCGCGCCGTTCGTTTTCCCGAATGGCCACCAAGGTCCGACCGAATGGGGAAGCCAGCAGCAAAGCCTGAATGCCCGTTGCAACACCGAACACGATCAGCAGAAAATAGTAGAAGGTCGTTGCGTTATTGACGATATCGACCGTCATGAACCCAAGGTTCAATGGTGCCCGCGAAAATCCCCGCAGCCCATCGTAGCCCCCGGTCAGGCTGTCCCAGCTATAAGCGACATAGAACGCGATCTGCCCGAACGCGACCGTCACCATGGCGAAATAGACGCCGCGGCGGCGCACGATCAGCGGCCCGAACAGCGTTCCAGCGAGCCCGCCCAGCAGCACGCCGGCTACAATCGCCAGCGGCGTGCTGGGAGTCAGGTATTTCAACGTCAGCCCCGCGCCATAGGCCCCCAGTCCGAAATAGGCGGCATGGCCGAAGCTCATGACCCCGGTAAAGCCCAGCAGCAGATTGAACGACATCGCGGCGAGGCCCAGGACCAGGACGCGGCCGGCCAGCGCCGTATAGCCGCCCAGCAACGGCAGCCACAGCGGCACGGTCAGCAGCAATGCCCAGATAATAGCCGTGGTCAACCATGGACGCGGCTGCGCGGTTGCCGCCGTCGTTACGGTCACAGTGGTGGTGCTCATGTCATCATTCCTTCTTCGCCCATGAGACCTCGTGGCCGGAGGATCAGGACAACCAGCATGATGACGTAAATCACCGCCTCGCTGGCGGCAGGCCAGAAGACGGTGGTCAGGGCGCCGGCGACGCCGATCAGCAATCCGCCGAACAACGTGCCGGTCAGGCTGCCAACGCCGCCGACGATGATAGCGATGAAACTGGGCATCAGCAGATCGTCGCCCATGTTCGGGTTAAGCCCGATCTGCCCGGCGGCCAGCACGCCGGCAAGGCCGGCGAGCAAGGACCCCACGGCAAAATTGAACGACCGCAGCATACCGACATTCACGCCAAGCACCGACACGGTATCCAGATCCAGCGTTCCCGCCCGGATTCGAATGCCCACACGAGTGTGGCGCAAAAACAGAAACAGCCCCGTGACAGCGGCGATAACGATCGCCACCATGAAAATACGGTACCAGGTGATGAAGAACAAATCCGCGGACAGCGGGGTAGCGAGACTGTCGGGTATGCTCATCGGCAGGCCGTTTGGCCCCCAGATATAGCGGCAAACGTCCTGGATGATGAAGGCAAAGCCGAAGGTTAGCAGCAGGCTGTACACCGGATCGCGCGAGTAAACCCGACGGATCATCAGCCGTTCGATAACGAAGCCGAAGATCGCGGTCAGGATGGGGGACACCAGCAGCGCCCCCCAGAACCCGATATACGGCGTCAGCACATAGGCGAAATAGCCGCCCAGGGCGAGGAAGTTGCCATGGGCAAAGTTGATGACGTTGGACAAATTGAGAATGAGCGACAGGCCCAGCGCCATCAGCACGTAGAACGCACCAATGATCAGACCGTTCGTGACGTTGAACAGTACGAGTTGCAGCATCGGTCTGTTCCGGTCCTAGGCCGGATGGACCATCTTGCAGCCTGTCGATTCGACGCTGCCGGCCGCCTTCTCCCCTTCTACCAAGGCCGTGACGGTGAACACGTCGTCCGGGTTGGTTTTGGGCGGATGAACGTCACCAACAAAAATATTCGCCATCAGTTCGTGGTCGCCTGCCCGGTAAAATACCCTGCCGGGCTGCAGCGCCACATCCGGCGGCAGTTCCAGGCCCTCCATCGCCAGGGACAGCTTGGGCCCTTCAAGCGTCTTGGCTTTCTCGGCACCGAGCCGAACGGATTCGACGGCGACGAGGCCAAACCAATGGCGGGCCGACGGGGTCTTGCCGGTCGCTTTGCGGAAATCGGCAACGAAGGCTACCGCTTCCGGCACGTTCGGCTGGTTCCACCACCACTCCATCGACCAGGAGCCGGATTGCGCGTCGGCCGGGACCGCCTTGATCACTTCCAGTTCGAACAAAGCACCGCCCAGGTGCATTTCCTTCTGCATGCCGAACTGCGTAAACTGCTTCATGCAGTTGATCTGCGCCAGGCCACCCATGTTGTTCAGCAGCACGTTCGGCTTATAGGCCTTGGCCTTGATCAGGCTGGCCGAGAAATCCGACGTATTGATCGGCAACATTTCGGCCTGAAACTCGCCGCCCAGCGCCTTGAGGTTCTTGACGAAGTTGTCCTGGAGCGTATGGCCATAGGCATAGTCAGGTGTAATGAAGAAGAAGCGCTTGCCGAACCGCTTCACCAGATCGCCGGTGACGGCCGCCGCGTCCATCGACGTTGTGTTACAGATACGAAAAACGTTCCATTTGCAATCAGTACCGGTGATCGGGTCGGTGTGACCGCCGGGCACGATGTGGAAAACCTTGAGTTCG
>JAKBCJ010000111.1 GCA_021807975.1 Pseudomonadota bacterium
GCGTCCCGACCCGACCAGGCCGGCGATTCCCAGCACCTCTCCCCGATGCAGGCTCAGGCTGCATGGGCGAACGCGGCGGCCGCCATCGGTGATGCCGCGCACCTCCAGCAAGACCGATCCCCGGCTGCCATGCGGGTCGTGCGTCTTGGTGTAGAAGCTGGACAGGTCGCGCCCCACCATCATCTTCACCAGCGCCTCGGCACTGAGTTCCTCGCGCGTCAGGGTGCCGACATAGCTGCCGTCGCGCAGCACCGAAACCCGATCGGCCAACTCGTAAACCTCTGCCATGCGATGGCTGATATAGATCAGCGCGATGCCTTCGCCGCGAAGCTGACGGACCAGGGTAAACAGGCGATCCGTCTCCCGCGAGGACAGTGCGGTGGTTGGCTCGTCCAGCACTAAAATCTTCGAATTGACGTGCAGCGCGCGTGCGATTTCAACGAGTTGCTGCTCCGCGATGGACATGCCGCCGACGACGGTGTCCGGTGTGAAGGGCGCCCCAAGCCGGTTGAGCACCGCCTGGCAGCCGGTTCGCATCGCTGGCCGGTCGATCTGGCCGCGCCGGGACGGCTCGATGCCCAGATAGATGTTCTCCGCGACCGTCAGATTGGGGGCGAGCGACAGTTCCTGATAGATGATCGATATGCCGTGGCGCTTCGCGGCGATCGGGTCGGTAATGGTAACCTGCGCGCCGTCGATGAGCAGCGTTCCGCCGGGATCGGCCTGATAAGCGCCGGAGAGTATTTTCATCAGCGTTGACTTGCCCGCCCCGTTCTCGCCCATCAGTGCGAGGACCTCGCCGCCGCGGGCAGTCAGCCGAACGTCGTTCAAGGCTTTTACGCCCGGAAATGTCTTGGAAATGCCGCGCATTTCCAGGCGCGGTACCGGATCGGGATCGACAGGCATTTTATGATCCTCCCAGTCGGACTGACCGTTTTGCTTCGTGTTTCGCCAGCAGATCATGCCGTGGCCGGTGATGACAGAGAAGGGGTAACACCGCCGCGCCAATACTGGCGGCATCACGGGCGGTCGTTCCGGCTCTTAAATCCGGGCAGTCCGGCCTGTCGGCGAGGAGACGAATCCGCAGGCGCCCGACGAGATCTTCAAGCAGCGGGCGGGGGAGGGTGCCGTCGATAACGATTGCCTGCAGGTCCAGCAGGCCGGCCATCGACACCAGCGGGCCGATCAGGGAATCGACACACAATTCCAGCCAGTCCCGGATTGCCGCCGCCCCCGCGAGGCGCACGCTCTCCGGGTCTGTGCCGCTGCCGGGCGGGACGCCATCGTCCCCTAGGTGCCGGATGAGGGAAGCGGGAAGGATATCCGGCGCGCCGGCGGCGATACCGCGCCGGAAACCGCGATCCAGCACAAGGCCTCTGGCGATGACGCCGCCGATATAGACGACCGCGAAATCATCGAATTCGCGGCCGTGCCCGTGACACAGTTCCGCGGCAGCGACGGCGGTGGCATGGTTTTCGGCCACAACCGGCAAGCGGAGTGCGTCGCTCAGGCGGCCGGCGAAATCGAATGTATCCCAGGCCGAGCAGATGGCGTCGGGAACACCCAGCGTCCGCTGCCATTTGGCGAAGGGCTTCGGAACTGCCAGGCCGATCCCTGCGAGACGGGCCTGTCCGGCGGGCGGCAGCGACCGGCGCAACAGGGTGATGTCGTCCCGGACGATGCGCAGGGTCTCCGCCGGTAGCGGCATGGTCCATCGGTGCCGGCGGGATTTGAGGACCGATCCGTTGAAATCGACCAGCAGGCTCACCAGGGACCCGCGCTCGATCTCGATCCCGATGGAATATGCACCCTCGGGATCGAGTTGCAGCAATGTGGCGGGCTGGCCGCGCAGACCGCTGCGTTTTCCGGCCATGCAGACGAGGTTTTGCTGTTCGAGGTCCCTGATGATTTGCCCGGCGGTATTCGGGGTCAGGTTGACCTGGCGCGCGAGTTCGGCCTTCGACGCCTGTCCCATTCGGCGCAGGGCGGCAAGGATCATCCGTTCGTTGCATTGCCGAACGGTGGCGGATTTGCTGCCTTGGCCGGTCGCGGCTTGGTTCACCGTCGCTCCTCCTGGTCCGCGGCGTTATTTCCGCTGCGTTACTGGCGGATGGTAGTGACGGCCGGACGCTGCGTCAATTATTAATTCACTATGAGGTATTTATTAGCCGTGGTGCGCACTGAGCGCGCCGCATCGGCGCCCGGGCCGGCAACATCCATGCGTCGTGTTCGACTTGATGGCGTGGACCCGATGCCGAGGATCAGGCCGCGCCGGCTACACCGGACCGCCGGCCCAGACGACCCGGCCGATGACGGCGATGCGGTCGGCCTCGGTCTTATCAATAGTCTCTGGATGATAGGCGCGGTTGTCGCTGATCAGCAGCAACCCGCCATCGTGCTTGCGTTGAACGCGCTTCACCTCGCGCTGATCGCCGATCTTCAGCAGGTACATCCCGTTTCCGGCGGTTGACCGGGTGCCAGTTGCAATCAGCAGCATATCGCCGTCCCGGATCGTGGGCGCCATCGCATCGCCGGATGCGATCTCTACCATGACATGAGCCGGGTCCATGCCAAGGGTGGCGCGTATCCATTCCTGGTACGGGGCGATCGGTTGCGGACCCTTTGATGGCCCGGCCCACGGCACGGGATCGTTCCAGGCGGTGCCGGTCACGGCTTCACGCCCAACGGGACGCCGCCGCCGGGCGCCGGCTTCCGGTTCGAACGTTGGTTCTGGTCCGGCGCCCTCTGCCAGCCATGCCACGCCGACCCCGGCCGCATGCGCCAACGCCACCAGGCGTCCCCGGCTGGGTTCCGCCTCTCCTTTCAGCCACTTGCGAAAGGCGGACGGTGAGGCGCCCATGTTGCGGGCCAGGCGGTCGGCACTGGGCCAGTGCGACAGAATGATCTGAAGGCGGGCTACGAACGCCGCTTTTTCAGCGTTCGAGTCGGGAATTGAGGCTGGCGCGCTGACTTCTTCGTTCCGGGCCCGTAGCGTGGAGTTTCGATCCATTATGCAATTCAACACTTTTCACACTGGATATCGCCGCTTTTCGCCGGTATGGCTGCTGCGGTTTAGCATTTGGTTGATTCTCTAAGGAGAATTTCGGGTCACAATGGACGATACCGAGACAGAAAGGCAAGAGGCCTCACACCGGGCTGACTGGCATCCCGCGGACATCCAGGCGGCGCTTAAAAAACGAGGCCTTTCGCTGGCGGGGTTGTCCGTGGCAAACGGTTATCACCCCACGGCGGCTGGCAAGGCGCTCAAGCGATCATGGCCCTCGCTGGAGCTTATTATTGCCCGGGCGATCGGTATGGTGCCGGACCAGATATGGCCGAACCGCTATAAAACCGTTGCTATACCAAATCAGACCGGGGGGTCCGATCCGATGAAAAAATGACCGGGTGCTGACGGTATGCCGCGGCTGCCGCGACGAAGCGGACGGCATCGACTTCGTCTTGAATACAGAACGTCCTGAGGCGCCGCCCACTGCCTCGCTTACGGGCCGTCTCTTGGACCGAGGGATGTTTAGCTCAGTGAGTGCTGGCCATGCACACTATTGTGTGCAACGGCACCCCCCACCGCCCGTATCCCGGATTGGACAACGGGCGGTGCGCCGGGTCAGGCCCTGATATCCTCGCCCAAAGCCGTTTCATAAACGCGCACAACCGCCGCCGAGTCCGACGAACCAAGGCCCATTCCGCGCGCCATCCGCATCAGGTTCATCACCTGCGGGCCGATCATGCCCGGAACGCCCAGTTCGTCCGCCATTTCCAGGGCCAGGCGCAGGTCCTTATGGGCGAGATCCAGCGCGAAGGTCGGCTTGAAATCCCCCGCCAGGGTCTTGTTCGCCATGTTCCCATAGGCGCTGGACATGCCGGAGGCGTTGCGGATCACCGCATCCAGCTTCTTCAGGTCGATGCCGGAGCGTTTGCCGATCATCAGAGCCTCGGCGGCGGCGGCGGCGTTGCAGAACGCCAGCATGTTGTTGATCAGCTTGGCGGTGGAACCGAACCCTATCTCGCCCAGATGGATAACCTCGCCGCTGAACGACTTCAGCAGCGGCAGGTTTTGCTCGTACACCGCCGGATCGCCGCCGACCATGATGACGATCGTGCCGTCGGCCGCGCGCGATGTTCCGCCGGAAACCGGTGCTTCCAGCATGTGAATGCCCTTGGCCGCCATGCCGGCCGCGACGCGCTTGGCGGTCGCCGGGGAATTGGTGGACAGGTCGATGAACGTCGTGCCGGGTTTGGCGTTTTCGGCGATTCCGCCGGCGCCCAGGGTTACGTCTTCCACGATGCGCGGCAGCGGGAGAGAGGTGATGACCACATCGCAGCGTCCGGCCACGTCGGCGACCGACGTGCTGGAGGATGCGCCGAGATCGGTGCAGGCTTTCACTGCGTCGGGGCTGAGGTCGAAAACGACGACCTCATGGTTGGTGTTGCGAATGATGTTCCGGCACATGGGGCCGCCCATGTTGCCCACGCCAATGAAGCCGACTTTCATGTCCCGTTTCCCCTTTGACCACCGGACTGCCCGGTTCGGGGAAGTTTGGAACATGTGCCCGGGGTTGTCAGCCTTCAGGGCTGGCGAACCGGAGTCTACGCGAACGGATAGGTATCCATTCTTAGAGACGAATACATAGCCGAGGTGTGAAGACGGTGTGCCGCCCCTCCGGCGCCCATCGCGACATACAGGGGCAGCAAATGCTCGTCCGTCGAGGGCAGGCGAAGCAAGGTGGCTGCATGGGGCCGTGCGTTGGTCGATTACAGCTATTCTCTTTCTGATTTTCGCTGGTTTACAAAGGCATTGTCTCCTCACCAAACGCGTTGCCGCGGGCATCCATGAATGGCGGCCAAATTAGGATGAGCCATTACACAGATAGTGTGGCGAACCTTAAGTCGGCGATCCCGCATATTTGCCCATTTTGCTCGGTGATTTGGTGGTCAGTCCGATCATGACGGGCATAGCGAGGAGCACCAGCGGGTATTGGAGCAGCAGCCCCGCGACAATAGCGATCGCCAGAGGCTGCTGGATGCCGGACCCCGCACCCAATGCCAAAGCAAGCGGCAGCAACGTCAGAATCGCGGCCAGGGTGGTCATGGTGATTGGCCGCAGCCGGTTCCGACTCGCCTCACGCAACGCCTGCCGCGCCGGCATTTGGTGTTCAAGCTCAATGTATTCAGAGACATAGAAGATCGCCATCTCGGTGCCGATGCCGATGACCATGGTCATGCCCATCAAAGCGGTGATGTTGAGCGCGATGCCGCTCAACCAAAGCCCCGTGAATACCGCGACGGTGGAGAAAAGCGAGCAGGTGATGATGATCGCCGGCAGCCAGAACCGCTCGTAGAGGAACAGCAGCAGGATGAACTCGGCGATCAGCGCAGCGACGAAGACCTTGGCCAGACCGATGAAGGCGATCTGCTGCTGCTGGTACAGGCCCCCTAATTCGTAACGTATGCCTGCGCCCAGCATGCCGGGCGCATCGAGCTCGCGCGTGATATCAGCGATTGCGGCGCTTACGCCGCGGCCCTCGATCCGGCCGGTCACGGCGATCATCGGCTGCAGATTGTCGCGGGAAATTTGCGGCTCGCCGGTCACGGAATGGATACTTGCCACCCGGTCGAGTGGTACGACATGTCCATCTGGCGCGCGGATCGGCAACTTTGCCAGCTCGGTCTGACGCAGCCGTCGAGAACCGTCCAGCCGCACGCGGACACCAACCGTCTTGGTCGCCAGGGGCAACTCCGTCGCCACCGTTCCCGTAAGCGCCGTATCGACCGCCTGCGTCACGTCGCCTGGCGTGAGGCCCTCAACAGCGGCGCGGAGCGGATCGATCTTGAGATCGAGCGAGTCGCCGGCAAGCACGATACCGCTCCTGACCTCCAGGACGCCGGGAACTTTGCCGATCTTGGCGGCGACTTTGGCGGCCACGGGCATCAGCACAGCCTGGTCGGCGCCGTACAACTTGATCTCGATCGGCTGCGGTACGGAGGTCAGGTCGCCAATGCGGTCCTCCATCAACTGGCTGGCCTCCACCACTAGCCCCGGCACGTTATCATCCACCCAAGCGAGCGCCGCGGTGATCATATCCGGGGTCGAGAGCGTGTGGTTGGGTTTCATGCGAACGAAATAGTCGCCGTGGTAGGCCTCGGTGATGTCGTTGCCGAGCGTGGTGCCGAGCCGCCGCGAGAAGGTTTCGACTTGTGGGTTGGCATGAAGCCAGGCGTCGATCTCGGCCGCCTCGCGGTTCGTTTCCGCGAGCGAGGTGCCGGGTTTGGCATAATAGTCCATTGCAAAGCCGCCCTGGTCGACCTGTGGCAGGAAGCCGGTCGGCACTTGGCGGTAGGCGATCACACCGAGTGCCAGCAGCGGCACCAGGGCGATCGCGAGCAGCGCCGGGCGGCTGATCAGTCGGTCGAGCAACCAGCCATGGCGCCGGTCAAGCCATGTCTTCCCGGCTACGCCCGGATCTGTCCAACGGTCAAAGTTCACCAGCCGCCGCATCACCACCGGCACCAGGAGGATCGTCATCAGGTAGGAAACGACCAGGGAAACGGCCATCGTCACTGACAGCGCTTTGGAGAACGCACCGGTCACCCCTGTCAGCAGGCTGAGTGGCACGAAAACGATGACGGTGGCCAGGCTTGATCCGGTCTGCGGCTTGATGAATTCCCGGGTCGCCGGAAGTACGGCGTCGATGCCGGCCGCACGCCCGTCCTCCCCGCGCGCGCCGGCGCGGCGGGCCAGGTGCTCGACCATGGTGATGACGTCGTCGATCAGCAGCCCAACCACGGCTGCGATACCGCCGAGAGTCATGATGTTCAAGCTCAGGCCGAGCAGGCTCAGCAGCAATACCGTCACGGAAAGCGTCGCGGGGACGATCAGCAGCGCGATCAGGGCGGCGCGCCAACTGCGCAGGAAGGCGAATATGACGATGCCCGACAGCGCGAGGCCGATTAGCACCGCGTCTCGCACGCTCCCGGCGGATTGCAGGACCAGTTCGCTCTGGTCGTACCATGCCTTGAGGCTGACGCCTTGCGGCAGCTTGAACGCCGCGAGCTTGGCACGTACCGCCGCCGCAATCTCCACCGTGTTGCCGCTCGGCTGCTGGTAGACGTTGAACAGCACGGCCGGCTGACCATCCTCCGACACTTCGACCCATTGCGGTACCACGCCGTCGCGCACCGTTGCTACATCGCGCACGCGCACGATCCCGGTTGGATTGGAGCGCAGCACGATGTCGCCGATGCCGGCCGCGGCGCTGAGGCTTCGATCGGCGACCACGAGAAAGAGTTTGTGGTTGTCCTGTAGCCGCCCGACCGCCTGTAACTGGTTGCCAGCGGAAACCGCCTGCGCGAGCTCGGTCATGCCGATCCCATAAGTGGCGAGCCGGTGCGGGTCAGCGAGGACTTCGATTTCCCGCGTCTGACCGCCTTGCACGTCGGTTCTAGCCAGGCCGGGGATCGAGGCGAGCAGCGGGGCGATTTGGTAGAGCGCCAAATCCTGCAACGCCACCGGCGACAGGTGATCTGAGAGCAACGCGTAGGAGATGATCGGGTAGACGGTCGGCGTCATGCGGGATGTGCTGTAGGTCGTGCCGGCTGGCAGGCTCGGCAGTATCTGCGCAATAGCACTTTCCACCTGGAGCGTGCTGGCGATCATGTCGGTGCCCCAGTCGAAGTTGATCGCCAACTGGGCGCTGCCGCGGGTGGTGCTGGACCGCACGCCGAGCACCCCGGGCACGGAACGAACGGCCATTTCGGCTGGCCGGGTTACCAGCAGGGCGGTCTGGCTCGCCGGCCTGCTGCCGGCCCCAAGATTGACCAAAATTCGAGGAAACGCCGTTTCAGGAAACAAGCCGATCGGCATCGAAAACGCCGCAATCACGCCGGCAAACGTCAGCGCCACCATGATCAGCACGATGGATCGGGTGTGCCGGGCGACAAAGCCTCCAAAGCTCATAAAGCCTTGCCCGTGCGCACCGCCATGCCGTCCGCCAGTTGCCACGCACCATCGACGACCAGGGCATTTCCCGGCTCTATATTCCCCGTGACCAAGTCGGTATCGCCATTATTGACCTCGACTGTCACGCCGACGCGCACGCCATGGCCCCCTGCGACCTGGAAAACCCATGCGCCGCTGGCATCGCTCAACACCGCGGCGTGAGGCACCAGCCAGCCCTTTAACAGACGGACCTGGATATGGGCGGCGAATGCTTCGCCAGACAGCACCTCGTCGGGTGGCACCGATATGTCCGCATCGACCATCCTGGTCAGAGGGTTCAGCACGCCATCAACCCGTATGACGCGCCCGGCAAGCGGCTCCCCGCCGGAGAGCCGTGTCAACTCCGCCGTCTCGCCGGCACGGATACTGTGAATCTCCGCAGGATCGACACCGACTGTCACGACGAGGCCGTTGCGCGCGATCAGCGTCAACAGAGGCGTGCCCGGTGCTACGCGAACACCCTGCGCCACCGGGACAGTCTCGACGATACCGTCGAAGGGCGCCGTGACCGTCGTTTGTGCGTCACCCGCGCCCTGCAGCCGGAGCGCGTCGAGAGAGGCGGCTGCATCAGTGACAGCCTTGTCCGCCTGCGCCAACTGGTCGCGCGTAGCCAAGTGCCCGGCGAGCAGTTGGGCTGTGCGGGCGCGTGTGGCGCGGGCGGTGTCCAGTGTGGTGACCGCCTGGCGATAAAGGCTGATCGCGGAGGGGGAGGGGCGAAAATCCAGCAGCTTGTCGCCCATTCGGACGATCTCGCCCGGTGTGACAGCGATCGCCGTCACTTGGCCGTCAACCTGCTGGCTGATCGTGGCGGCGGCATCGAATGCCGGGCGAGCAACGCCGTAGGCCGTGACGCGCTCCGGTAGCGTGCCTTGGCGGGGCATGACCGTAGTGACCAGCACGCTTGTGGGTGCCTCCGCTGCGGGCAGCCGCGCCGACGGCAGCATGATTGCGAGCAGGCCGGCCGCTATCGCAGACAGCGACCTCACAGGTGCGAATCATCCGGTGTGGACCCGGCTTGCGTAAATGGCGGCAGGCCGGCGCCGGTTAACGTCGCGATAGCAACCTGTTGGTCGAGCACGGATTGTTCGAGGTCCAGGACTTGTTGCTCCTTGGTGATCTGTGCCGAAACCAAATTGACGTAAGTCAATTCATCCAGGTCGCCGGCGCTCCAGGCGCGGGTTGCGGCATCGGTGGCAACTCGGTTCGCTGCGATCTCGCGGCGGCTGGCATCGAGCTGCCGCTGTCCCAACGCGATTGCAGCCAGCATGGCGCGCACGTCTCCATCAGCGGCGGTGAGACGGGCCTGATACTGATCGTGCAGCAACGACCGCGTGGCGCGGTCGATAGCGATCTGGCCTTGATTGTGGTTGAAAATCGGCAGGTCGAACGTTGGCTGCGGACCGAGGCTATAGTCGTGGGTGTTGTCGATGCCGCCGGCGAGACCAAACGAGAAGGCTGGAAACTGCCCGAGGATCGCGGCCCACACCCGTTCGTCCTGTGACCTGTAGCCCATCTGCAACGCGATGAGATCGGGTCGAAACGTGGCGAGATGGGGAAGCCGCTCCAATACCTGCACCGGGTCGAACGGTGGCAGGCCCGGGGTAGGCTCCAGCGGAATTACCACCGAAGGATCCAGACCGAGCAGCGCATCGAGTTGCTGCTGACGAGTCTGCTGCAGTCGCTTCAACGTCTGTACAGCCGCCCGGGCCGCCTGTAAGGCGGTTAAGTCGGGGATCACGGTCGCAAGCGTGGCATTCTGGTCGGCCATGGCGCGCGTGGAATGCTCGTAGCGGGTCTCGTAAAGCCGGCGCGCCCGCTCTAGCACGCTAAGCTGGCGGTCGCCTTCAATCAGATCGACGGCGAGCAGGCGCGCCTGACCCATGGCCTGCCATTCCTGCCATAAGATCTGGGCATCGACTTGCCGGCTCGCATATTGCGCGCTGCGGCGCAGCGCCGGGCGCAGCAGGACGGCCCGCAGATCATAGGTAAGCGAGACCGTCCAGGCGTTGTTGAGCGCGTTCGGAGCGTAGGTGTTGAACTGGTAGATCGGGCCGAAGGATGGATTCGGCAGCAGACCGGCCTGCACTAGCTGCGCGTCCGCCACGCCGTGCTGGCGACGTTCAGACAGCAAGACAGGACCGTTCTCAACAGCAAGCGTTGCTACGTCATCTACTGTGAGCGGCCGATCAATCGACACATTATCGTGTTTCAGCGAAGCAAGGTCGGGGGCGAGTGCTGCCTTGGTCGGCAGGTCAAGCGGACGGTAGGTATCGCACCCAGCAACCATAAGTATAAAACCCGCAGCGACCACCGCGCGGAGTTTAAGAACAAACGTCCGTTCGCCTTTTAACGCCCTGATAACTTTTCCTTCGACGTATTTGATAATTTGTAAAATTCTCATACGGCAGGACCGTTTTAGCGAAATCGTCCTGGCCCGGCAACTCTCTTTTTGATTTTGTTAATGAACTAAATCTTACGCGAACGAATAGGCATCCATTCTTAGAGACGAATACATAGCCGAGGTGTGAAGACGGTGTGCCGCCCCTCCGGCGCCCATCGCGACATACAGCGGCAGCAAATGCTCGTCCGTCGGATGCTGGCGTTCCGCGTACGGAGCCCGGGAGCGGTATTCCAGCAAATCCCGGGTCCGGCCCCCGGCGATTGCCGCGTCGAACCAGTCAGCGAACGCCACGACATCCGGCGGCTGCTGACCATCGATCGCATCGCGGCGTAACAGCCGCAGATTGTGGGTAAACGACCCTGATCCAATGACCAGCACGTTGTCCTCGCGCAGCGGCGCCAGTGCCTGACCCAGACGCAGGTGATGGTCTGGGCCGAGCTGCGACTGGATACCCACCTGCAGCACGGGGATATCGGCGCCGGGATACATCAGGGTCAACGGCACCCATGCGCCGTGATCCAGCCCGCGTTCCGTGTCGATGCCAGTTTCCAGGCCGGCGTCCCGCAGCAGCCCGGCGGCCTTGTCGGCCAGCGCCGGGGCGCCCGGCGCGTCGTAGCGCATCGCGAACAGTTCCGGCGGGAAGCCGTAGAAATCGTGGATCGTGGTGTTGCGTTCGACTTTGTTCAACGCTGGAATCCGCGTCTCCCAATGCGCCGATGCCACCAGGATCGCGGCGGGTTTTCCAAGCTCCCGCCCCAGTCCCAGCATGAAGTCGCGAGAGGGCGAGTCGGTCAGGGCCATCATCGGTGAGCCGTGGCTTAGGAACAGGGCGGGGAACATGGTTCGGTCTCTTTTCGCTTACAGTGCTATCATCGGGTATCCGCTGACGGCGGGCAACCGCTTAGGCTCGCGCGCTGCCGATGCCCGGCGTTCCGGCCGCATAAGCACCGCCGCCAAGAAGCGCCTGGACGACCAGCGCCACGATCCAGAATGCCGGATATTCCCAGCCGCCATTCGGGTTGTTGAAGAAGAAGCCGTTATGCCCATGCACGGTGGCGATGGCGCCGATCAGGACGGGTGTCAGTGCCAGCGCCACGACCCTGGTGTACAGCCCGGCGATCAGCGCCAGTCCGCCGACCACTTCGGCCAGCATGGTCAGATAGGCGACAAAGCCCGGCACG
>JAKBCJ010000112.1 GCA_021807975.1 Pseudomonadota bacterium
GCCGCGCGACAAAGCGTTCGGCGTACACCCCAACCAGCGGGAACGCGACCCGCGGCCCCACCAACCGCATCTGGCCCAGCCGGCTTTGATACAGCCGCGTGACCTCGGCGTTGAATGCTTCGGGCTCAAGGTCTTTCAATCTGGCGATTTTCTCCGGCCGCAGCGTGAGGACCAGGGACGACAGGTTGGGCGTCTCCGCGGTGCCGTTCAGCGGCAGGATCGCAATGGTGCGGCCATAGCCGAACCACTCGGTGGCCACCGACCCGTGCGGCAGATCGTGGGCCATGCGGCACACCATCATGGTCTTGCCGAAGTTCCGCATCCGCGCGCCGATGCCCATGCGCTTGCGCATTTCCGAAAACCGCGTGTCGGCGGCGACGATAAGCCGGCTTGTCAGCCTGGTGCCGTCGTCCAGCGTCAGGGTCGCGCTATCGGCATCCGTCTGGATCCCTGCCGCATTCCGCCGGTCCAGCACCGTTACATCGGCACATTCCGCGACGCTTTCGAACAATGACCGCCGGATCAGGTGGTTTGGCACGAACTGACCCAGCTTCTCCTGCTTCGGCCCGTTCGGGTGGAACCGCAGCGCATGGTCGAATGGCCCGTTCAACACCCGGGCCTCACCCATCGGGGACACATCGGCGGCGGGAATCCGGTCCCAGGCGCCTAAGGAGCGCATATGCTCGACGGATTCATGGGTCAGGGCGATTTCGCGCCCGTCGAACGGCGGGGCTTCCAATACGGCCCGGGGCGCGCGTTCCACGACCGCGATGTTCAGCCCGTGGCCGGACAGGGACCGCGCCAGCCCCAGTCCCGCCGGTCCGGCGCCGATGATGGTGATGTCGATGGTCATCGCAGGTCTCCGTGGCCGGTCGGCGGCGAACCCGGGAACGGGAGCCGAACCGCAGCGTTACGTGGGCAGCGTTGGCGTTTTCGCCAGAGCAGGCCGATGGGTACGGACGCCCGTCTGTCAGGTTTGTTCGTCCGGGGCGTCGATGACCATGCCGGTATAGGGTTCGATGTAAACCAGATGGTCATGCACCTCTTTCACACCGGCGGCATTTTCCACGACCACGCGGATTCCGTGGCGTTCCTGCTCGTTCGTGATCGTGCCCCACACGTCCACCACGCCCTCGGTCACGGTGACGTTCAGCGTGGTGGCCGGTGCCCAGGACTGAGCTTCCAGCGCCGCCAGGATCGCGGTGCGGATGGCGCGGTCGTCGGTCGCCATCGGCTCTGCCCGGCGCGTTCGGCCGATCAGCGCCCGCAGCAGATCCGCCCGGCTCACCACCCCGACCACGCGCCCATCGGCGGTGACGGGCAACCGTTTGATACGGTGTTTCTCCATCGTGGCCACCACATCTTCCAGCGGCGCATCCTGTCCGATACTCAGCACCTCCGCGGTCATCACGTCCCGGACGAACCGTCCGTTGGCCCGGGTGAAATCCAACGCCTGCTGGGCCGGGGAGGCCAGCAGGCGCAGCCACCAGGACCGGTTGCGCTGGGTGCCGAGTTCGTCGCGGCGCAGCAGGTCGCCCTCTGTGACGACGCCGGCCAGATCGCCGTCCTTGTCCATCACGAACAGGCCGGAGATATGCCGCGACAGCATAATGTTGACGGCTTCCTCCACCGTCGCGTTGGGGGCGATGGTGATGACGTTGCGGGTCATGACGTCGGCGACGATCATTGGGTTCACCCTTTGGTTTGCGGGGCTAGAATACACCCGGATGACGAAACGGTAAGCCATGCCGGGGTAGGGCAGCATTGCGGCAGGTCAAGCATCCGGTTTGACCCGGCCCGAACAGCCTTTAGGATGGCTGCCTTTCGCGGATGGGAATGAGCATGGGTCCTCTCGTAACAACCGAATGGCTCGCCGAGGCATTGGGCCCGGCCGATCTGATCGTATTCGATGCGACAAAATACCTGCCGAACGAGGCCAAGGACGGCCAGGCGGAGTTCCTGAAGTCCCATATTCCAGGCGCACGCTACTTCGACATCGATCTGGTGGCTGACACCGATACCGATCTGCCGCACATGGTGCCGACCCCCGGCCGGTTCGCCAAACTGATGCAACAGCTCGGTGTCAGCAATACCTCCCGCGTCGTGTTCTACGACCAGAAAGGTTTGGCATCGGCCGCGCGCGGCTGGTGGCTGATGGAACTGTTCGGTCACGACAACGTCGCCGTGCTGGATGGCGGACTGCCGAAATGGGTGCGGGAATCGCGTCCGACGGGTGATGGCGCGGGTGCCGCGCCCGCCCCCGGGGTTTTCCGGCCGGATTATCGCGCCAGCCAGGTGCGCGGCATCGGTGACATCCTGCGCAACGTGCTCTCCGGTTCCGAACTGGTGCTCGATGCCCGCGCCGCCGGGCGTTTCACCGGCGCGGTGCCGGAGCCCAGGGCAGGGATGCGCAGCGGCCATATCCCGGGGTCCGCCAGCGTGCCCTATACCGACCTGCTGAAACCCGACGGCACCTTCAAACCCGCTGGCGAGGTCCGGGCGCGGTTCGAGGCTGCTGGAGTCGATGGCTCCAAGCCGCTGGTCACAAGCTGCGGGTCGGGCGTCACCGCCTGTATTTTGACGCTTGGGCTGCGAATCGCTGGCTTTCCGGAAGGCGCGGTTTATGACGGGTCCTGGACCGAGTGGGGCGGGCGCCCCGACACCCCGATCGAGGTAGGCTGACCCTGATGACCGACGACACCAAACGCGGCTTCCGCACCACCCTTTCTCATATCGGTAGGGCAACGAAACGGGAGCATGGGTTCGTCAACCCGCCGCTGCTGCGCGGGTCCACCGTGCTGGTGCCGACAGTGAAGGAACGTCAGGCCCTGCAGGCCAAACGCGGGGAGCGGGTGCTGACCTACGGCACCGGTGGTTCGGCGACCCACTGGGCGCTGGAGGACGCGATCGCGGCCATCGAGGGCGGGACGCGGTGCTATATCGTCTCCACCGGGCTGGCGGCGGTGACCACGCCGCTGCTGGCGTGGCTGAAGGCCGGCGACCACATGCTGATGCCGGATCATGTCTATGGCCCGGCGCGCAACTTCGCATCCGGTATGCTGCGCGATTTCGGCGTGGAAACAACATATTACATGCCGGAGATCGACGAGGCGGGTATCGCCGCGCTGATGCGGCCGAACACCAGGGTAGTCTATACAGAAAGCCCTGGCAGCCACACGTTTGAGGTTCAGGACGTGCCCGCCATCGCCCGCGCCGCCCATGCCGGCGGGGCCAAGGTGTTCATGGACAACACCTGGGGCATCCATCACTTCCAGCCGTTCAAACATGGCGTCGATGTGTCGATCCAGGCGGCAACCAAATACCCGGCCGGACATTCGGATGTGCTGATCGGGGCGATCACCGTCAACAACGATGACGACTGGCAGATCCTGCATGCCGCCGGCCGTATGCTTGGACAGTACGCCAGCCCGGACGATTGCTGGCTGACCCTGCGCGGCATACGCAGTATGGCGGTGCGGTTGCAGGCGCAGATGGAGTCCGCGTTGCAGGTCGGCCACTGGCTGCGTCAGCAGCCGGAGGTCGCCCGGGTGCTGCATCCCGGCCTGCCCGGGGCGCCCGGCCATGATCTCTGGCGGCGCGACTTCACCGGTGCGTGCAGCCTGTTCGGGGTGGAGTTCAAACCGAGCTTCTCGCCTGCCGCCACCCACGCCTTTGTGGAGGCGTTGGAGCTGTTCGGGATCGGCGCATCGTGGGGCGGCTACGAAAGTCTGGCGGTTCCCACCACCGGATTCGTGACCCGCACGGCCGGCAGCGGCCAGTTCGCCGGTCCGTTGGTGCGCATTCATATCGGGCTGGAGGACGTGGACGACCTGATCGCCGATCTGAAGAAGGGTTTGGCGGCGTTACGGGCGCACGCCGGGTAGGCGGCGTGCGCGGCCCCGGATGGCGGGCTTGCGGATCGTTGGGCACCGTAATCGATTTCATCCGCGGACGCGCCCGGGTGGCGGCATGACCGGGCAAAAAGGGGCGTTGGCCGCTCCGTTTGTCCCGGCGCTCGCCGTAAGCGGAATTGCGGGACTCCGCCGCTTGGTGTGCGGGGTCGTTCCCCCAAACACTACCCGCGTTTCGGGGATGTAACGCCGGCCTGGACGCCGGCTAAGGCGCCAACCGGTATGCCATGCGCACGGGCGCGGTTCGATAGGCGTCCAACGTGCGGCCGGGCGGAATGTCCCCCGAGATCGATGGCGTGCGAAGCAGGATTTTTGGCGCGTTCTCGCGGAAGGGAGCTGTCATCAGGTTGCGGTTTACGGTCGAGGGCCAGCCCGCTGCCTGCGGCGTCGCCCCGCCGGATTCGGCCAGCTTCCGCTCCTCGGGCCAGGCCGCATAAACTTTCGTCCGGTAATCGGCGCCCAGTTCCGTCGTGCCGGAGTGGTACAGTTCCACCGCCCTGGGCCAGGATTGGGTCTTGCCGAACAATTGCAGCAGCAGGCGCGCGGCGTAATCGGCATTTGCCATTGGATCGAACGCCTGATCCATGCTGGCGAAGGCATCTGGATGGTGAGTCAGGCTGATTTGCAGGCAGCCGACATCGATGGAGCGGGTCACCCGGGGGCGCATCGCGGTGGCGGCGGCGACTGCCTGAGTCTTTACGTCGTAGAAACTGCCCTGACCGTCGAAGTCGATCGTCCATGGCCACGGATTGTATGCGCCGGATGCCTGATCTTTCCGCCCGCTTTCCACCCGCGCAATCGCCGCCAGCAGATATGGGGGTATGCCATGTGCGCGTTCCGCGGCAACGATCGCCTGCCGGCACATTTGGTTCGGCATGGCCCGGGTGAGGGGCTGCGTATCCGCTTTGACCCGGACGGGAAGAAAAAGTGCCAGCAAGGCCAGGGGAAGACGCCAGTTCATGCCGGTTTGTTTAATCGAAAATAGTTAATAAATGGTTTATGCTTAGTGTTTACCGTTGCACCGGGGTGCCGGCCCGCAGGACCAGCGTCAGCGTTTCAGGCACGAAAATAAGCGCGGCGGCGCCGTCCAGGCATTTTCCCCCGCGCGCGCCGACCTGACACCAGGTCATCGGTTCAGACTGGTTGGGCTGCCCGAACCGATCGAGAACCGAGGCCGGAATCCTGTCGGGTTCGCCAGCGCCGCGCGCATTGAACACATAGCGGATTTCGCGCACCCGCCCGTCCTTCAGATCGATGGTCAAATCGCCGTCCCGTGTTCGCGCTGTCAGAGAGTCGTCGTTCGGTGTGACCGAAAAACCCTGCCGGCGCAGAATGGCGGTTGCCTCTGCCCGGGGAATGCCCAGGCGCAAACCGATAATATCGGCGCCTTGGGCATCGAACGCACCGGCCGGCGCCGCGACGAGCAAAAGCGCCATCGTCAGCGCCGGTATCGAGCGTTTCATCCCTGCCTCCTGGAAGTCCGTTCGGCAGTTTGGCGGCAAATTCCTAACGCGGGCTTAACGCGAACCGGAAATTATCCCATTTCGGCATACGAATCCGTCGTTTCCGGCATCGTCCCCGGCGTGAACTCGGCCAACCGGGCATGGCCGGCTCGGAAGGCCTCCTCCATGCTGACGAATGCCTCGGCGGAGACGAAAATCGGTTCGGACATGCTGTCCCGGTTGATTTCCCAAACAAATGGCGTCGCGCCACGTCTGCCGCGGCGGACGACGACCTTGATCGACAGTGCTTCTTTACTTAGGCGCATGGGTGCGGATACTCCCTGGCAAGCAGATTGCGTCGGGTCCTGTTCAAGCGTTGTCGCATCGATCCGGCAAGACACAAGTGTTACTGTGGTAATAAACGATTGCGTGAGCGTGGGGGTATGCCTGCGGTTTACGTAGCAGTGAACGTGACCGGCGTGGTTACGAGTGGCGCGCCGGATTGATGACGGGATGTTACAGTCGGGAACCGGCGGTTACGAAGTACGATGGCATAATGCGCGCCGCAGGGGCCGATGCCGCGCCGCCCGGCCGGCGGGGCCGGATATGGACACAGGAGTCGAGCGATGAAGTGGATCACGATGGGAGCGGCGGTTTTGCTGATTGGCGTCGGCAGTGCCGTCGCGCAGCCCCCGCCGCCAACCTATGCGCCGGTTCCCCCGCCGCGTATCGAAGTGGTGCCGCCAGCCCCTGCCGGCCCGGTCATCTGGCAACCGGGTCACTGGCGCTGGGACGGCTACCGTTACATTTGGATCGGTGGCCGTTACGTGCAGCGCCGCCCGTATTATGGTCATTACGTCGCGGGCCATTGGCGGTGGGCGCCGCGCCTGGGCCGGTACGTCTGGCGGCCCGCGCACTGGGAATAGCGGTCAGCCCAACGTGATCAACACCGGCACATGGTCGGAGGGTTGCGGCTGGTCGCGTTCCGCCTTGTCGGGGTCGGCGGAAATCAGCCGCTCCGCCAGGGCGGGCGACAACAGGGCATGGTCGATACGCAGCCCCATGTCGCGCTGCCACGCCCCGGCCTGATAGTCCCAGAACGTGTAGATTGGCCCCTGCGGATGCACCGCCCTGATGGCATCGGTCAGCCCCATCCAAAGCAGCCGGCGGTAGCGCGCCCGCGATTCCGGTCGGTTGAGCGCGTCATCCGGCGACAGCGCGCCGGGGGCATAGTCTTCATCGGTGGGACAGACGTTGAAATCGCCCGTGACGATCAGCTGGCGGTCCCGATCCAGCAGCGTCTGCGTCCGTTCGGCGAGGCGGTCCATCCAGGCGAGCTTGTAGGCAAAACCCTCCGCGCCACGGCTGTTGCCGTTCGGCAGGTAAATGCCGATCATGGTGATGTCCCCGGCTTCGATCTCGATATAGCGGGCCTGGGCGTCGTCCTCGGGCAGGCCGGGCAAAGCGCGATGAACGACGGTGAACGGAATACGGGACAGGACAGCCACCCCGTTATATGATTTTTGCCCGACCGCTTCGGCCGTGTAGCCAAGCCCGTGGAACGGCAGGGCAGGGAAGGCCGTGGTTTCGCACTTGATCTCTTGCAGGAACAGCACGTCAGGCTGGGCTTTCTGCAGCCATCGCTGCACGTGGCCTTCCCGCTGGCGGATCGAATTGACGTTCCAGGTGGCGATTTTCACGTCGGTTCACTCCCTTGGCCGGCGCCTTGCCCGGATAGCGTGCTTGTGGTCACAGTGCGGGTAAACCTTACGCAAGGGCGGAACATGGCGATCGAACTTTACACCTGGAATACACCCAACGGGCGCAAGATCAGCGTGGCGCTGGAGGAGATGGGCCTGCCGTATAATGTGCATACGGTCAACATCTCGAAAAACGAACAGTTCGATCCGGACTTTCTGAAAATCAGCCCGAACAACCGGATTCCGGCAATTATCGACCCGGATGGCCCGGGCGGGCAGCCGATCAGTGTTTTCGAGTCCGGGGCGATCCTGATCTATCTGGGGCAGAAGACCGGCAAATTCTATCCGGCCGACCCGCGCAAGCAGGTGCCGGTGCTGGAGTGGCTGATGTGGCAGATGGGCGGATTCGGCCCGATGCCCGGCCAGGTGCATCACTTCCTGCAAGTCGAAAACCTGGCGGACCAGCGGTACGGGCTGGAGCGGTATTCCAAGGAAACCGCCAGATTGTACGGTGTCCTGGACCGCCGGCTGGCGCACCATGAATACGTAGCGGACGACGTGTCGATTGCCGACTTTGCCATTCTGGGCTGGGCATGGCGGCATGAGCGGCACAAGATCGATCTGGCGAATTTCCCGAATGTGCAACGGTGGTATGCGGCGATGATGGCGCGTCCGGCGACAGCGAGGGGTTTCGAGGTGGCGCTCAGCTAGATTCGGGTTTGACGTTGGGCCGGCGCTTGCCTACAAGAGGATTTGCAAACGCCGTGTCTGACTCTTCGGGTGACCGGGGGGTTCAGGGATGTTGCCCAGGCGGAGGGGTGGCCGAGTGGCTGAAGGCGGCGGTTTGCTAAACCGTTGTACGGGGTCAACCCGTACCGTGAGTTCGAATCTCATCCCCTCCGCCAAATTTGCTTACAATCAATGGGTTAGACCGAGGCGGTCGGGACAAAAACCGTTAATCTATTTAGCGGTGTTTGTGCCTCTGTGCCGACCCTCTGTGCCGACCCTCTGTGCCGACCCATTCCTCAGGCCGCGCGCGCCGAAGTTCGCACAGGCGCCTCAGGCAGCGAGCCGAATAGGGCGGCATTCCGCGAATGGTGCCGGATGGCGTGCTGGTCCAGGAAGCGCGTGTATGTTTCGGTCGTCTTAACCGACGCGTGCCCGAGGTGCTTTTGCAGCTCCACGATACGGTTCGGAGCATCAATCACGGACGCAATGGCGAACGCGTGTCGCAAATCGTGCAGCCGGAAAATGCGCAGCGTTACCTCCACCCTGCCCGCAGCTTTAGCTGCCTTCGCCTCGCGCGCCTGGCGTTGCCGCTTCCACTGTCCGTAGCGCGTGCTCACGACTGCGCTGTCGATCGACAATCGCGCGAACAGCCTTCCCTTCCTGGGCAGCCGATCCAACAGTGCGGCCGCCCTTCCAAGTTGGATGGTGCGCGTCTTTTTTCCGGACCGCCGGTTGCCCTTGACGCCCCGGGACAAGGTGATGGCGAGCTGGTCCGGGTGGATGTCCTCGGCCATTGCGTGCAGCGCTTCGCCCAGCCGCATTCCGGTTTCCCTGAGCCAGACCATAAGGTCAGCCATGTCCCGAGACCACTCCGACACCTCGCGGACCATCTCCGCAGCCTCGGCATCCAGCGGCGGATCCAGCGCGTCCTCGTCCTCTCCGAGCCATTCGCGCTCGTAAGCGCGCAACTGGTTACCTTCAACCATTCGCTCCGATGCGGCAAACGACATTACCATCGACCATGCGGTCAAATCATTCCGGATTGTGCTGACGCTCGCACCTTCCTGCTGACGGGCCTTTACGTAGTCGGACACGGTTCCGGTCGTGATTTCCTCTAGTGGCGTCCCCTCCAGCACAGGCCCGAGCTGCCGGAGGGAAACCTGATACCGCTTGGCTGTCGAGGGGGAATACTTTTTCCCTACGTCCAATACGTTCACCAGGAATACGGACACCGCATCTTCCCAGATATGCACGCGCGCGATTGGCTTGCCGTCGCGCCTGTCGTCAGCAGCCTTTAGGAGCTTGTTTCTCTCTTTCCGCGCAGCCGCGACATTAACTGTCCGTAGCGAGACTCGGTGCTCCGTGCCCCCAAGGACGTAGCGACACCAGTAAACTTCGCCCCTTTTGTAGAGGTTGTGGTCCGGGTCTTCTTTGGCGACGTTGTGCCTGGGGTGCATGACGGCTGGGTCTCCTGCTGCGGCTGGGATAAGCCGCCGAATCGGGTTGGAATCACGGCTCGCACGTCGGCTTCGCGATATAGCCAGCCAGCGAAGCCGCGGATTTTGAAGCCCGGCAAATGCTTATCGACTGTCATTTGCAAAATCTGTCGCGGGCTGAGCGGAAGAATGCGCGCGACGTCGGCGGAGCGGATGTAATCGGCGGCGGGCCGTTGCCGTTTGCGCTTCAGAGGCCGGTTGTCCCAGGCGTCCACGCCTGCGGAGATGCGGGCAATGGCTTGCATCATTGTCTCACGACGTCCGCCTGGGCGGCGGGCAACGGGGTGGCGGGGCTCGTCGGGCGGCATGGCGGGCTCGTTTGAAGGTGGAACGACCGCAAACTATCGCATAACGGTTCCATAGCCAAGAAAAATCTGGTGATCTGAACAGAAATATTCTTGGAAAACTACACGCAGTACTTGTCGCGCAAGTCATGGGCGTCTTCTATGTCAATAACAACGCATCGCTCGTGTAAACAATGGATCTGCTTGCTGATGGCTTGGTTGATGGCTACCTCGATCCCTCGCTCAGCCATATACCTGACGGCCGCCTCGACGGCGTCCTTCAGTGCGGCCTCGACAGTGGCCGTTGGTTCCCCAATCACGGTGAAACGAGATCGGGATGCCTGACGCTGACGCGCTGAACCTCGGCAAAATTGATCTCGCCTTTACAGAAATAGCAGACATTGGCCGATGGCGGACCGCTGTTCGGACTGTCCGCGCGTACTGTCCAGCCCGCCAATGCGCCAAAGCGAACGTCGGCCTCCCAGGTCGTTTCCGTTTGCGGGAATGCGCGGCCTCCAGCAAAAGCCGTGACCGAGGCGGCATCACCGGTGACGTTTAGACAGCAGAATAAATCGTTCGCCACATCTTGATCTCCCGAATTCGGGTGCCTTTCAGTTATCAGAGCTCCTCTCGAGTCCGGTCGGACAATCTCAGCATTCGGCGGAGATGATACCGGAGCGCGTCTGCAAGTACCAGACGCCATCATCCGGCCCCCAATAATGCGACTGAGCCGTTTGGCTCGATCGAGGCACCTCCTTGCGCTAAACCCCGCCGCCGAACATGACCTCCATCGGCACGCCGCATTGCCCGGAGACGCCCGCGATATGCTTCATGGCGGCCACGATCTCAGCCTCGGTCTCGTAGTAGCCGACGGCATAGCGCTCGCGAAGGAGCCCTGGGATGGGGAGCGGCGCCCAGCTCATGGTCACCAGCAGATGAGGCCAGCCTTCATCTCCTGGAGCGTAATGCAGAAATCCTGCACTGGCGCTGGCCGGAAGCTGCGATCGACGCAGATTGGTCTTGTCGATGCTTTCCTTCATCAGGATAACGTTGTTCCGGACAACCAGCGGGCGGGACAATGCGTCTTCGACAAACCGGCGGTCTGCCTGTGTTTCGATGAGCACGGCTTTATAGCCGTCCGAGAGGCGGCCGCTGCTGCGCTTCGGTCCAACACGCAACTCATCGGGCACTCGTAGGACGAGCACGGAAGGCGTGTTCGGCAGGAAGCTCGGATAGAGCAGCGACGGCATCAGCTCCCGCAACGGCGTGCGGCGGACATGGTCTACATATTTCGCGAGGAAGTCGGAGAGCGCGGATGTGTGATCGGGGTTGCCCATAATGGGATTCCTTCAATGTTAAAGGGAGGGGGAAAGGTGCTCGGATTGGAACGGACACGGCGCTCGGTCAGTCACCGCCCTTGCAGGTGACGACGGCATGCTGGAATGCCTTGCGCGGGCTGGAGTAGGCGCGGAAATAGCGCCGCATCTCGGCATCCCAGCCGTCCCGGCACACCGGTCGTTCGGCCAGAGCCTTTGCGTGCAGTACCTCCAGCTTACGGGTCAGGGCGGCCGAGACCGAGACAATTTTGATGGCCCGCACGACGAGGCGATCCTCTGTGAGGATGAGCGAAATGCTTGCGCGGGACTCCTTGGTTAGCTCGTCGTCATGCCAGGGAAGTTCTCGGTCGTCCGATGGCTCGATGCGGGGACAGTAAGGCCCGTCCCAGGTCGCGACGCCGTCGCGCATCAGCCACGCATATCCATCTCGCATAGGCACCAGACCAAATTCGGACCCGATGATCTGGAACGCGAGGACGTCGGCCCGGAAGCAGTCGGTCGGCAGAAGATTGTGGATGATGCCGCTGGGCGTGTCTTGAGCCAGCATACCCTGGCTACGTGGGAGCACGTCCCGGTAAGGGTGTAGTTCACCGACCGCGTAGATGTCTGCGGAGGCGAATTTGGCCGCGGAGTTGGCCGCCGGATCACAGACAACCTTTCTGTGACCCT
>JAKBCJ010000627.1 GCA_021807975.1 Pseudomonadota bacterium
GCGGTTCGGGTCTATGTCGCCAACTACTTCCACGTCGCGGCGACCGAAATCGGTCACGCGGCGGTTGGACATGGGCCGCTTATGGGACGGGTCGCGGAGCTGACACGCTCCGCTGCCTAGGGCGATACCCGCGCGGATATCGCTATTGAGACCGTTCCGGGGCGGTTCGACCCCCGTACGGCCACCGCCGACCCGCCGTCATGGCCCCGCTGTTCGGGGCCATGACGATGGCGGACGGCTATTGTTTGGGAAGCGAGTCGATCGCCGACTGGATCATCTTGGCGTCGTCGGTTCCCCCGGGGATTTTGGTCAGCAGCTTGGTCCAGTACCGCCGCCCGTCATCCGGATTGCCATCCTGTGCCGCCGCCAGGCCCAGATACCATAGCACCAGGGGCAGATCGGGCGAGCGCTGCTCGATCTGCTTCAGCAGCGTAACGACGCGTGCGGGCAGTTTTTGGGACGGAGGCTGGCCGGTCAGCAGCGCGCGGACTTCCCGCAGCGGGATGGTGGTATCGTCGGGCCTCAGCTTCGCGGCATGGTCGAAGGCATCGGCCGCTTTGTCCGGCTGGTGCAGTACGGCGTAGGCTTGGCCAAGGCGCAGCCACCCGTCCAGGTTTCCGGGGTCGGCGGCCTGCTTCGCGGCCAACTGCGCCACCATGCCTTGGATCATCGCCGCCCTGTCGGCTTCGGACATGTTCGCGGCGTTGGCGACCGCATTGGCGTCCGGGCCGGGTTCCGGTGCCGCGGCCGGGCCGGTGCCCTTTGCCAGTTCGGGGACCGGAATTCCGGCCGACCGGGCGGCCTCGGCGATCTTGAGGGCAAGCTGCGGGCGTAACGGCGAGTCGGACGGCTGTTCCGCCAGCAGCGCCTGGAACCCGTCGATCGCCTTTTGCGGTTCGCCCGCCTGCATCGCGGCGACGGCTTCGTAATAGTGGGCCAGACCATTGGCCGGATCGGCTGCCAGCACTTGCTTAAATGCCGCCTCGGCGGCGGGCGTGACCGTACCGCCGGCTTGCAGCACCAGAACCTCCGCATGGTCGGCAAGCACGTCCGGGTCGTTCTGGCCCAGCGCGATGGCGTGGCTATAGGCGTCCTCGGCCTTGTCATACTGATTGAGCAAAGCGAGGTTGTGGCCGTACTGCACCCAGGCGGCGCCATCGGATGGATTTTTTTTCAATGCCGCCGCCAGCGCCGCGGTTGCGGTGTCCAGGGCTTTGGCGGGGTCGTCCACCGACGCCGAAGCCGGGCGGCCGGCGAACGGTACGTCGGGAACCTCTGGCGCACCGAGGCGCAGATAGGTGGCCACGGACCCGGCGGCGACGACGAGGAATACAAGCAGCGCCAGCAACGGGCTGCGCGACAGGCGCGATGGGGACACTGGCAGCTTGTCGCTGGCGAGCAGGCGGCGCTGGATTTCCAGTCTGGCGGCATCGGCCTCCTGGCCGGTGATGACCCCGCGGGCGATATCGCGGTCCAGCTCCCTCAGTTGATCGCGATAAACCGCCTGGTCGAAGCTGCCGCGCGACGCGACCGGGCGGCCACCGCGCAGCAGCGGTGCCACGATCGGCAGCAGGGCGCAGAAGGCCAGCAACGCCAGTAGAAATGGCAGGATCAAGCGTCGTTTCCTCGGATCAGTCCATCGAGGCGCCGGGTTTCGTCGGCGCTCAGCGGTGTGGTTTCGGCGGGCGCTGACTGGCGGCGTTTCAGCCAGATCAAGGTGGCCAGCAGGCCGACCGTAAGCAGCGCCGGGGGACCGTACCACAGGACATAGGTTGCCGGCTCGACGGGCGGTTTCAACAGCACGAAGGCGCCGTAGCGATCGACCACGGCCTGGATAACCGCGGCGTTGGTGTTGCCGGCGGTCAGCCGTTCGCGCACGAACATGCGGATGTCGTGTGCAAGGTCGGCGCCGGATTCGTCGATGGATTCATTTTGGCAGACCAGGCACCGAAGCTGGCTGCTGATGACCCTGGCGCGGGCTTCCAGCGCTGGGTTGGCCAGACGCTCGGACGGTTCAACGGCCCGGGCGGCGCTTGCGACCACCATCAGCATGGCGATCAGCAGGAGAAAGCGCTTCATGACCGGTCGAGCTGCTTGAGCAGCGGGAGAAGTTCTTTCTCCACCGATTCGGCGGTCAACGGGCCGACGAAGCGCTTCTGAATGACGCCCTTGCTGTCGATGACGTAGGTTTCCGGTACGCCATAGACGCCGAAGTTAAGGCCGACCCGGCCGTCCTGGTCGATGCCGACCTGGCGATAGGGGTCGCCGAAGCTGGCCAGCAGGCGGCTGGAGTCGGCTGGCTTGTCCTTATAGGCGATGCCGTACAGCGGGATGTGGTTTTCGGTCGCCAGACGCATCAGCAACGGGTGTTCCTGCCGGCAGGGGACGCACCACGAGGCGAAGAAATTCAGCACGAACGGATGGCCCTTCAGCGCGTCCAGAGCCAGCGGCTTGGGATCAGCCAGGCCGGGCAGATCGAACGAAGGGGCCGGTTTGTCAATCATCACGGACGGCAGTTCGCGGACATCCCGGGCGGGACGCAAGGCGACGAGGAAATAGCCAGCCAGTCCCAGAAACAGAACCAGCGGCGACAGATAGATCAGGCGTTTCATCGTTATTC
>JAKBCJ010000628.1 GCA_021807975.1 Pseudomonadota bacterium
AGGGCATTCGGCCCAATGATCGTTCAGTACGATCCGGGAAATAGGCCCCCAGCGCCTATAGAAGCGATGCCGCTTCGGGGATGCGGATATAGTATTTCCATATAAGCGGGGAATGCGTGACCGGACGGTGCCCGGTCACGTCACGCGGCAGCAGGCGCGCCTTATCCCACCTGAAAGCTGGGTTTGCGCTTCTCCACGAACGCCGCCATGCCTTCCTTCTGATCGGGAGTCCCGAACAGCGACAGAAACAACGCCCGCTCGTGCCGCACGCCTTCGACCAGCGTCATCTCGAACGAACGATTCACCGCCTGTTTCGCGAACTGCACAGCGACCGGCGACAGGTTGGCGATCTTTTCGGCGATTTTCATCACCTCCGGCAGCAGCTCATCCGCCGGGAACACCCGCGACACCAGATTCGCCCGTTCGGCTTCCGCCGCATCCATCATCCGCGCGGTCAGCACCATGTCCATCGCCTTCGACTTGCCAACCGCCCGCGTCAGCCGCTGAGTCCCGCCCGCACCGGGGATCACGCCCAGGTTGATCTCCGGTTGGCCGAACTTCGCGGTATCGGCGGCGAAGATCATGTCGCACATCATCGCCAGTTCGCAGCCGCCACCCAGGGCGAAACCGGCAACCGCCGCGATCACCGGCTTTTTCACCCGCAGCACGCTTTCCCATCCGGCGCCGATGAAGTCTTCCACCATGGCGGCGGGGTTGGTGCGGTCGCGCATTTCCTTGATGTCGGCGCCGGCCGCGAACGCCCTGTCGCTGCCTGTGATGACGATGGCGCCGATGCCCTTATCGGCGTCGAATGCCAGCAACTGCTCGCCCATTTCGCGCACCAGCGCGTCGCACAGCGCGTTCAGCGCCGCCGGCCGGTTCAGGCGGATCAGGCCGACACGGCCCCGGGTTTCGACGATAATGTTTTCATAAGCCATGAAGCTACCTCCTGGACAGCGCTCTTCGTACCCGAACCTAGTACACCTCGCCGGAATTGGCGACTAGGCCGGACCGGTCATAGCGAGCCGAGGCGCCTTTTCCACGCCGATCTCAAGCCGCATTGCAACCGCTACTGGCTGACAGCCAAGCCCGATCCAGACTTCGAGACGAAGTGCGCCAATATCTGCGCGGGGTATCAGGCTGCCCCAATCGCCGCCGAACAAGGTGTCCAAACCGTTTCAATGGACGAGATGATCGGCATCCAGGCGCTGGAACGTGCCGCCCCCTCGTGACCAACTGACTCAGCTATCGACGAGTGCGGCTCCGTCAAACTACCGTACGATTTCGCAAAAATCGTTTAGTGACGCCTCTCATGGAGAGTTTCATGCGCAGCCGCCTCCCTTTGCTTCTGTTACTGAGCCTGTTCGGCTGCACCACGGCCCCCATTATCGCGCTCGGTCCAGATGCCGATGCCGACCCGCTGGTGCGGCAACTGGCGCTGGATGCCCGGTTGCAGGGCAGCCACGCCGTGCCAGGCAATCAGGTGCGTCTGCTGCGCGATGGAGTGGAGACGCTTCCCGCGATGTTCAAGGCCATGGCGGCGGCCAAGGACCACATCCATCTGGAATATTTCACCTTCGAAAATGTCCGCGTCGGTGACACCACGCTGGGCGACCTACTGGTGGCCAAGCTGCACCAGGGCGTGGCCGTCGCGGTAAGCTATGACGGGTTCGGCTCGCTGAAGGCCGAGCCGGAATTTCTGGAACGCCTCCGCCAGAGCGGTGCGAAGCTGCTGGAATTCCATCCGCTCGATCCCCAGTCGGCCCTTAAGCTGCAAAACCCCAACGATCGCGACCATCGCAAGATCATGGTGATCGACGGCCGGGTGGCGTTTGTCGGTGGAGTCAATCTCGACCATGTGTATGAAAATCAGCGCGACCCGGCCGCGGCAGTCGAGGGCGACACCGCCCATGCCTATTGGCGCGACACCGACGCGCGGATCGAAGGGCCGGCGGTGGCGGAGCTACAGAAACTGTTTCTGGCCAACTGGGCGCATGAGAAGGGCCCCGCTCTGCCGCCAGGGGATTTCTTTCCAACCCTGCCGCCCATGGGAACCGAGACAGTACGCATCGTCGGCAGCAGGCCCAACCACGACCAGCCCCTGTTCTACGCGGCGTTGTTGAACGCGGTGCATAGCGCCCGCCACAGCGTGAGCCTGGGCACAGGCTATTTCGTGCCGACCCGGCAAGAGCGCGAGGAAATGGAGGACGCCACCAAGCGCGGTGTTTCCGTACGGCTGGTGCTGCCCTCGGTGAGTGATTCCGACGGCGCCTTGGCCGCCGGCCGCGGCTTCTACACCGATCTGCTCGAAGCCGGCATCCGCATTTTCGAGCTGCATGGCATGGTTCTGCATTCAAAGTTCGCCACCATCGACGGCGTTTGGACAGCCGTGGGTTCGTCCAATTTCGACCGCCGCAGCGTGAACTTCAACAACGAGGTGGACGCCATTGTGTTTGGCCGAAAAACCGCCGATGCCGCCGGGGCGCTGTTCGACCGGGACATCTCTCGATCGGAACCAATCGACCTTGCCCAGTGGCACAACCGGCCATTTAACGAACGCAGTCACGAATTCCTTTCGCGGCTCTGGGAGTTTTTAATGTAGTTTACGGAGTGTCGGCG
>JAKBCJ010000629.1 GCA_021807975.1 Pseudomonadota bacterium
GCGTGTGCATGCGCGCCGTGACCAAGAAGGGCACGCTGACGAGGACCGTGTCGTTACTGCTGCTGATATCGCCATGAATCACGATTTATACTCCCGTTTGTTGCTGGTTACGCACGGCTGAACCGCCCGGCGCGCCAGCGGCGAACGCCAGCGTCGATGAACTCCGGCGGTTGGTTTGCATTCGACTTTCCATCCGCGGGCCAAAAAAAAGCCAAGCACACCCGTTACAGGTGACTTGGCTTCGGTGCCGTTCGGGACAGCAGCTCTGGTGCCCCTTCTTGTGGACATTGTGCTTCAGCGCACTCCACTTGTTTAAGTTACGGGAGTTTCGTGGTCGAATTCAAGAGGTCATTTGCGTTGATAATGGCCAGCGCCATCTCCTCGACCGGCACGCGTTTAGACATCGCCTTACGGCGGATCGTTTGATGCGCTTCGTCCTCCGAGAGTCCCTGGGCGTTCATCAGGATCGATTTGGCACGTTGGATATTTTGCACGCCCGCCAGCTTGCGCTCGACCTTCTGGATATGACGTGCGGCTGCCTGCCGTTCCATCCAAAGGCTGCGGGCCACGGTCAACTGTGTCAGCAGGCCGAACGGGCGGACCGGACGCTCGATCACCGCATGGGCGCCGGCGTCTAGGACGATCTGCAGGATGGACGGATCCTCATAGCCGACGACGGCGATAATCGTTGGCCTTATGCCATCGAGGCCGCGGAGGAGACGCTGAATCGGGAGGCGGCTTTCGTGATCCACGGCCAGCACCACAACGTCGGCGCCGTCGGCTGAGTCAGGGATCGGCCAGGCGGCATCGACCTGGCAGCCGATACGGCGCAGGTGCCCCACGAGATCGACACCTTCGTTGTCCGGCGCATGGATCACCAGCACGCGCAGGCCCCGCAGATCGCGCAAAATCTGGATCGACATACCGCGCCCCTCAGCCGGGATCGGCGAGGGCGGCAAGACCATCGGCGGACCAGCCGTCGAGATTTTGCACCATGGAATACGGGTCTGGGCGTACCCGAACGCCGGACTGCCAGATCACCTGAAACCGGCCCTGTGCATCCAGCCGGGCGACGCGCGGCCATAGATGGGTGTGATTGTTTTCGCGATCGACGCGCACCCTGCCTTGCGGCGCGGCGAATTCGATTTCGCTGAGTTCGGGCAGCACGCGTTCGGGGTCGTCCGAACCGGCGCGGGCGATGGCGGCCGCGGCGAGGTGGACTTGGAAGTAGGCTGCCTCGGCGGCGGCGGGCACGGCGGAAGCGGCGCCGTAGCGTGCTTTGTATGCGGCGACGAAACGCAGCGCCTCCGGGGTGCCGAGTGTTTCGAAGAACGGGGCGGCGGTGATGTGGCCCTCGGCGGCTTCGGCTGGCATGTCCGCCACTTCCGCTTCGCTTGTGGTCAGGCTGGCGATCGGCTGGCGTGCGGGGTCGAAACCGGCGGCGCGATATGCCTTATAGAGTTCGGCGGTGGAGGAGCCGACAACCGTGGAGAAGATGACATCCGGGGATGTCTTTTGGATCACGGCGATCGTGCGGCTGAAATCCGCCGCCCGGGCATTGAGCGGGACGTATATCTCATCGAGTACCTTGCCGTGGCTTTGGCGGACCAGATCGGCCATGACGCGATTCGATTCGTATGGATAGACGTAGTTGGAGCCGACCAGCAGGAAGCGGTTGCCGTAATGTTCGAACAGGAAGCGCGCCAGTTGGGCGGAATTCTGGTTGGGGGCCGCGCCGGTGTAGATGCAATGGCGCGAGTATTCGAACCCTTCGTACAACGTGGGATAGAACAGCAATCCCCGGTAGGCTTCGATCGCCGGTAACACTGCTTTTCGGCTGCTGGACATATAGCACGCGAACACAAGCCGCACGCGATCCACGACCAGCAGCCGCTCCGCCAGCGTCCGGAACAGTTTGGGGTTGGATTCCGGGTCGTAAATCACCGGCGCCAGCCGGCGGCCCAGCACGCCGCCCGCTGCATTGACTTCGTCGATCGCCAGCAACGTGGCCTGCAACTGGGTACGTTCGACGCCGCTCGTCACCCCGCTTTGAGAGAACAGCACCCCGACCCGCCAGGACTGTCCATCATGCGCGTTATCCATCATCGACCTATCGAACTCCTTCGGCCGGCCGCGAACGGCCACCCCGGACAAGGGGTCATCCATATCAGGTTCGGCCGGCGAAGGAACCATGAAGTCGCGCTGGCGGATGCGCCCCCGGGAGATCCGTCCGGCATCGTATAAATCCATCGCAAATTGCAATAAATCTAAAGTCTCCCGACTGTGCGGATCGCAATTCCGGCAGCCGAGGACCGGTTTTCCACGCCAATTTTCGCGTAGATGATTTCAAGATGTTTGTTAACGGTGCGCGGACTCAGGGACAATATTTCAGCGATATCACGGTTCGTTTTGCCCCGCCCGAGCCATAACAGCACCTCGGCCTCTCGCGTGGTCAGGCCCAGGCGCTGCTTCAGCAGCAGTTCCTCGCTGGACGGATCGACGGCGACCAGGCGCAACAGCAATTCGTTCGGCCCAATGCGGCCGACGTAGGATATTTCCAGCAGGTGTCCCGCGGCACCGGATCGCGCGGTCATTACCAGGGGCGTTACCTGCC
>JAKBCJ010000630.1 GCA_021807975.1 Pseudomonadota bacterium
CCGATCTGTCGATGAAACCAAGGCACTTGGCCTGAAGGTGATCGCCACGACCGCGCATCGCCCGACAGATACCGATTTCAACGCCCCGATGACCAAACTCCACGACGCCGGGTGCGAAGCGGTGATGATGGGAACAATCGTCCGCGATACCAACATCATCATCCAAACCGCCCGCAAGATGAACTGGAACGTGACGCTGGTTGGCCAGTTCGCGTCCTATGACACCGCCGTAGCCAGCCTGCCCGGCGGCGCCACCGAGGGATTCTACTGCATGACCCCGGCGCTTTACGCTTATCCCGACGACCCGCGTCCGGCGGTTCAGGATTTCGCCAAGCGCTATAAGGCGCGTTTTGGCCGCGAGCCGAACTTTCATGGCGAGGTCGGCTACACTGCCGCGCAACTGGTGCTGATCGGATTGCAGAATGCCGGACGAGACCTGACCGTGGACAGCTTCATCAAGGGTATGGAAGCGATCCACGATTACAAGGACATTTTCGGATCGGTGTTGTCGTTCGGGCCGGACCAGCATCACGCCTCGACCAAATCGTTCCTGACCGTGGTCAAGAATGGCCGCTGGGTGCCGGTCGAACAGACCGCGCTGGGCTACTAGCCGCTTTCCCCGGGTACGGCGGGCCTTCCAAGGCGAAGGCCCGCTGTCGGTCTGGACATTGCCGCGGTTCCGTCCAGACTGCCGCTGGAAACCCGGACGCGATACAACCCCCCCCGGCCTATCCATGCGGCCGTATCGGTAAATCCGGTTAGACGAACGGGAAACAGTCATCCAGCGCGTCAGGGACGATCTGGCACGCCGGTCAGAAGGCGGAGCGAAGCGATGCGTCAGATGGTCATGGTCGGATTTTTGCAGGCCCAGAACTGCACCACGCTGGCAAGCGCGTGGCGCCATCCGGACGCCCGGTCCGATTTCACCTCTGCCGCCTATTACCAGCGGATCGGACAGATCCTGGAAGAAGGCAAATTCCAGCTCGCGTTTTTCGACGATCGCCTGGCGATGCCGGACATTTACGGCGGCAACCCGGCCGAGGTCGTGGCCAACGGTGTGCGGGTGGTGAAAATCGATCCGGTCGCGACGATGATGGCGATGGGGTTCGGCACGAAATACCTGGGCATCGGCTCCACCGCCTCCACCACCTACTACGAACCGTTCGACGTCGCCCGACGGTTCCAGACCGTGGATCACATGATCGGCGGCCGCGCGGCGTGGAACGTAGTGACATCGGTGAACGATGCCGAGGCCCATAATATGGGCCGCGAAGTACACATGGATCACGACCTGCGCTACGACCGGGCCGACGAGTTCATGGAAATCGTGCTCAGTTGCTGGGATGGCTGGGAAGACGGGGCACTGGTAGTGGACAAGAAATCCGGCCTGTTCGCCGATCCGTCCAAGGTTCACCGACTGGAATACAAAGGGAAATTCCTGAATTCCGCAGGCACGTTCACCGTGCCGCGCAGCCCGCAGGGACATCCGGTGGTGATCCAGGCCGGTGCCAGCAACCGCGGCAAGGTGTTCTCCGCGCGCTGGGCGGAAACCGTGTTCGTGGCGTATCACTCGCTGGACGAAGGCAAGCGCCAGTATGCCGAGTTCAAGAATGAAGTCGCCCGCCTGGGCCGCGATCCGGACCTGACAACGGTCAATACGATCGCATACCCGGTCGTGGCGGCAACGCGCGCCGAGGCCGAAGACAAAATGGCGCTGATCGAATCCCACTACAAGGAAGTGGACGGGCTGTCGCTGTTGTCGGAGGCGATGAATTTCGACTTTAAAACCAAGGCTATGGACGAGGCATTCAGCACCGAGGAGTTGGAGGGCATGTCCGGAATGCAGGCGATGCGCGACCGGGTGATGCGCTCGGTTGGGCGCAACCCGACAGTCCGCGACTTCCTGAACATCACCCGCCGCGGACGCCCGGGCGAGGCCATCGTCGGCAGAGGCAAGGATATCGCCGACCGGCTGGAACATTGGTTCACCGAACGCGCCTGCGACGGCTTCGTGATTGCCGGCACGCATATGCCCGGCAGTTTCGAGGATTTCGTCCAGTTCGTGGTGCCGGAGTTACAGCGCCGCGGCCTGTACCGGACGGAATACACCGGCGCGACGCTGCGGGAGAATTTGGGGCTGCCCATTCCGAAGCGCGGGGCCTGGCAGTTGCCCGCGGCGGCGGAATAACAGCCGGTCCTGAAGCTGAACCCCGGCCAGGGAACGGAATGCCCGGCCGAGCGCTTTTCCATCCGACCGTTCGGGTTCGCCCGGGTCATGGAAAAGGAATGCCAGCGTGAAACTGTTCAAATGCCAGGGTTGCGGCCAGATCGTCTATTTCGGCAACGTCCGGTGCGAGGCCTGCGGCCGTGCCCTTGGGTACCTGCCGCGCGCCATGACGGTCACGGCGCTGGAACCTGAAGGCGATGCATTCTCCGCCCTCGCCGCGCGCGGCACGCCGGTTCGGCTGTGCGGCAATGCCAGCCACGGCGCCTGCAACTGGCTGGTAGCGGCAGACGGCACGACGGCCCTGTGCCTCGCGTGCCGGCATAACCGCACGATCCCGGACCTGATGGACACAGAGAACCTGCGGCGGTGGCAGAAGATCGAGGC
>JAKBCJ010000631.1 GCA_021807975.1 Pseudomonadota bacterium
GTCGTCGATCCATTTCTTGCGGCCCAGGACGGCGCCGCCCAGCACCCTGCCCTGCCCGTCCATGTGCTTGGTGCAGGAATACACGACGACATCCGCGCCCAGCTTCAACGGCTGCTGCAACAGCGGTGTGGCGAACACGTTGTCCACCACCACGATCGCCCCGGCGGCGTGCGCCAATGCCGCGACAGCGGGCAGATCGACCATTTCAAGCATCGGGTTGGATGGAGTTTCCAGCAGCACCAGATTGGCCGGCCGCGACAACGCCTGTTCCCATTGCGCCAGATCGCCGCCATCCACGAAATCCGCCGCGATGCCGAACTTTGGCAACAGCGTGGAAACGATCCAATGACACGACCCGAACAGCGCTCGGGATGCCACGACCCGGTCGCCGGTCTTCAGATGCGCCAGCAAGGCCGCGTTCACCGCCGCCATGCCCGTCGCCATGGTGCGGCACTCCTCCGCGCCCTCGATCAGGCACAGACGCTGTTCCAGCATGGTCAGTGTCGGATTGGCAAAGCGGGAATACTGGTAATGATCGACCTTGCCGGCGAAAGTCGCCTCCGCCTGTTCGGCATCGTCATAGACATAGCCGGAGGTCAGGAACAACGCCTCGGCGGTTTCGCCATGATGGGTGCGCTGGACGCCGCCATGAACAAGGCGGGTCGCGGGACGCAAGCTGGAGGGATCAAATGTCATGTGTCAGGGCCCTTGCACGCGAATGGCCCGACCGTGAAGCAGCCTGAATCATAGAATTCGACCCAGCGCTGGCCTCTTTAGCGCGCTTGTTTCACCTCGCCGCAATCCGGCCGGACAAATCACGAGGGCCGGAACAGCCGGCGGATCGCTGATAGGACCAAATCCGCCGGCCCGTCAATGGGAATGCGCGCATCGGAACGACAGCGCATCCCCGGCCGGCGGTCGCGGTGCTACCGAAACGACGCGTTGATCTTGCCCAGCGCCGCGGACCCCGGGCACAGAACCGACTCGTCCAAGCTGTTCAATGGCTTATCGGTGGTGTGCAACTGGGCATGCAAATCCTCCGGCGCCGGATCCACATACAACAGACCGGTCACGATTTCGCCCAATGCCCGCCGTGACTCGACGTGGTGCATCGCCGCGGTGCGATCATGGATGTCGTAGTCGGAGTCCAGCTTACTCAGCCGCAGCACCGAACCGTCGGGCTGGGTGATCAGTTGCACCCTGGCGGAGTCATGTTCCGGCGTGCCTTGCGGGTGCGCGATCACGTCCAGCGTGCCGACCGAATGGTTGTGCTCGCGAACATAGTCCAGGCTTTTGGTCGAACCCTCATGGTTGTTGAACGCCACGCAGGGGGAAATGCAGTCGATGAACGCCGCGCCCTCATGCTTCAGCGCCGCTTCGATCAGCGGCACCAACTGGGCCTTGTCGCCGGAGAAGCTGCGGGCAACGAAAGTGGCGCCCAGCAACAGTGCCATGGCGACCAGATCGACCGGTTCGGAACTGTTGATCACGCCGCGCTTCGACTTGGCGCCCTTGTCGGACGTGGCGGAGAACTGGCCCTTGGTCAGCCCGTAAACCCCGTTGTTCTCGACGATATAGACCATGTTCACGCCGCGCCGCATGGCGTGGGCGAACTGGCCGAGGCCGATCGAGGCGCTGTCGCCGTCGCCGGAGACACCCAGATAGATCAGGTCGCGATTCGCGAGATTCGCCCCGGTCAGCACCGATGGCATCCGTCCATGCACCGAGTTGAAGCCGTGCGAGGCCCCCAGGAAGTAGGTCGGGGTCTTGGACGAGCAGCCGATGCCCGAAAGCTTGGCGATGCGATGCGGCGGCAGGTCCATTTCGAAGCATGCACGCACGATGGCGGCGCTGATCGAGTCGTGCCCGCAGCCGGCGCACAGCGTGGAGATCGTGCCCTCGTAGTCGCGCCGGGTGAAGCCCAGGGCGTTCTTGTGCAGGTCGGGGTGGTGCAGCTTCGGCTTGGTGATGAAGGTCATGACACAGCCTTTTCGGTCGCCCCAATGAGCGCGGTGGACAGGGCTTCGACGATGAAACGCGCGCTGATCGGGGTGCCGTCGTAATGGACGACTTTGCGCAGTCGTTTTGGATCGACTTCCAGCTCGTTGATCAGCATCGACCGCATCTGGCCATCGCGGTTCTGCTCGATGACGAAAACCTGGTCATGGGCGGCGATGAAAGCGTCCACCTCCGCCCCGAACGGGAAGGCGCGCAGGCGCAGCAGATCTACATGGATGTCCATCTCTTGCAGCCGGACCGCGGCTTCGGCCATGGCCGGACTGGTCGATCCAAAATAGATCGCGCCATAACGTGTCGGCCGGTCGGCCTTGGTTTCGAGGGCGGGCGGAACCAGGGTGGCGGCGGTGCGGTGCTTTTTCAGCAGACGCTCCATGTTCTCCTGGTAGTCGTGGCCTTCTTCGGAGTAGCGCGCCATCCGGTCCTTCGACGTGCCGCGGGTGAAGAATGCCCCCTTGCTGGGATGGGTGCCCGGCAGCGTCCGATAGGCGATTCCGTCATTGTCCACATCCAGATAGCGGCCGAACAGCTTGCCGGATTGCAGTTCCTCGGCCGTCATGACCTTGCCGCGATCCATCTTGCGGCTGTCGTCC
>JAKBCJ010000632.1 GCA_021807975.1 Pseudomonadota bacterium
GCATCCGCTGTTGCACTACCTATCCGCGGGAGCTGCGGAATTACGCAATCCGCATCCCAGATTCGATGCGGTCTATTACGCGGCGCAGCATCCGGAAGCCGCATCCAACCCCCTGCTGTTCCATATAAGGACCGGGCTCGCGCGCGGCTATTTGACCGAAAAGCCGATCCACATTGATGACTACTTGCCGTCGCGCCATAACCCGTTGCCGCTGCCCCGCGGCGTGACGGCGGATGTGGTGATCCCGGTCTATCGCGGACTTGAAGAAACCCGCCGCTGCATCGAATCCGTGCTGGCCCATACCGGCGCACCGCTGGGACGGATTATCGTGGTCGACGACCGTTCGCCAGATTCGGCACTCGCCGCTTGGCTGGATACACTGCGCGACGACGGCAGAATCGTTCTGATCCGTAACAAACGCAATGTCGGGTTCGTCACGTCGGTCAACCGCGGCATGGAAGCCGCCGGGGATCGCGACGTTGTGCTGCTGAACAGCGACACCGAGGTACCGGCCGGATGGCTGCACCGCCTCGCCGCGCAGGCTTATGCCGCCCCCCGAATCGCGACCGTCTCGCCATTGTCGAACAACGCAACGATTTGCGGCTATCCTGACAACGAGGGCGGCCCGATCATGTTCGCCCCGGATTTGGCCACGATCGACGGGGTTTGCGAACAGGCGAATGCCGGACGCTGGGTAAGCGTCCCCACCACAGTCGGTTTCTGCATGTACATCCGGCGCGCGGCACTGGACGAAGTGGGTCTGTTCGACGCCGAACGCTTCACCGTCGGCTATGGCGAGGAAAACGATTTCTGCCTGCGGGCGGCGGCGCGCGGCTGGGAACACCGGCTGGCGGCGGACACATTTGTCTATCACAAGGGGTCGGTCAGTTTCGGCGCCAGGGCGGCGAAGCTGGCAGCCCGCGCGATGGAACTGCTGCGGGAGCGCAACCCGGACTACCCGATGGCCGTGGCCCGTCATGTGGCGTTGGACGCCGTGGCGCCGTACCGGTTCGCGGTGACCGCTGGCCTGCTCCAGCAGGCGAATCTGCCCGTGATCCTGATGGTGTCCCACGCCATGGGCGGCGGGGTCCGCCGGCATATCGACACGCTGATGGCGCGCTACCGCGACACTGCCCGCGTCCTGCTGCTGGAGGCAACCGATCGCGGCGCCGCGCTGTCGGTTCCGGCGCTGCCCGGCCATCCGGTGCTGGCGTTACCGGCGGAGCGGATCGAGGATCTAACGCTGGTGCTCCGCTCAATGAACGTCGGCCGGGTTCATATCCATCACCTTGTCGGCATGGACATGGATATCCGCGATCTGGTGCATCGCCTGGGCGTGCCGTTCGACGTCACCATGCACGATTATTACGCGATCTGCCCGCAGACCAACCTGCTGCCGTGGCCGGGCAGCCTTTACTGCGGCGAACCCGATATCGCCGCCTGCAACGGCTGCATCGCCGCCCGGCCGTCGCATAGCGCGCGCGATATCCTGACCTGGCGGGCCAGCCACGCCTGGCAGTTCGTGGAAGCCGACCGGGTGCTGTGTCCCAGTGCCGACACGCTAGACCGGCTGCGCCGCTTCGGATTGGCCGCAAAGGCGGTACTGGCGCCGCACGAACCGGTCCCCGGCACGCCGTGGCCGCTGCGCCCGCTGCCCAAGCCGGGGCAAAAGCCGCGGATCGCGGTCCTGGGCGTGCTGGCGGATCACAAAGGCGCCCGCACGGTGGCGTCCATCGCGGAGCTCGCCGACCCGAAACTGCTGGAAATCCACCTGATCGGCCACACGGAGGACAATTTCCCAAAGCAGACATTGAAGCGGCTGCGGATCACCGGCCCATACGCCGACGCCGATCTGCAGCAACTGATCGGCAAAATCGCGCCCACTGTCATCTGGTTTCCACCCGCGTGGCCGGAAACCTTCAGCTACACGCTCAGCGCGGCGATCGAATCGGGTCTGCCGATCGTGGCGACCCGCATCGGCGCATTCACCGAACGGCTGGCCGGACGGCCGTTGACCTGGCTGGTGGACGAAGATACTTCGCCCGCCGATTGGTTAACATTCTTCCAGAGCGTGTTCGACCAGCTGAGCGGGACACGGAGAATCCCCACGGCCCCGCGCCGGCCGGCAGTGGTGGATTTTTACGACGGCGCATATTTGCGGCCGTGGGCCGCCGCCCGGCTTCCGTCGCCCCTGCCGATCCGCCTGCGCGGTTCGGCCGCCCACCCCACCATCGCGCTGATACCGGAACGGTACGACATCGGCTCCCCGACGCCCTGCGCCTATATCCGGCTGCTGCAGCCGTTGGATCATCCCGCCAGCGGCGGCGGCGCCCGGGTGGCGATGACCGATGCGAAATCGATCTTTGATTATGACACGGACATCATTTTGACCCAGCGGCATGCGCTGCCCGACCTGGAAACCGCCGACGCGCTGATTGGCCACGCGAAGCGAACCGGTGCCGCACTGATCTACGATCTGGACGACGACCTGCTCAGTATACCCTCGACCCATCCCGATGCCGCCGAACTGCGGCCGCTTGCCCGGGTCGTTCGCCGCATGCTGGAAAGGGCCGATCTCGTCTGGCTTTCCACCGATCGCCTGAAGC
>JAKBCJ010000113.1 GCA_021807975.1 Pseudomonadota bacterium
GAGCGGCGGCCAACCAGGACAGGTGGACGGCCCGCGATTTGGGTACACAAAGCCGCAACACAACGACCTCCCGCCGCTTTGCCATTCAACCCATTATCCCGAACCGGTCCCACCGCACTCTGGCCCGCCTCCGTTCTTTGGCCTAGAACGGCCCGATCCATTTCAACCTGGAGCAGTTCCATGAGCAAGATCATCCGCACCGAACCCGGCCCCATCCTGTCCAAGGCCGTCGAATACCATGGCTTCGTCTATCTGCCGGGCATCACTGCCCGCGATACCAGCAAGGACATCAAAGGCCAGACCGCCGACGTGCTGGCACAGATCGACGAGATGCTGGAACACCATGGCACCGACAAGACCCGCATGCTGCAGGCGATGATCTGGGTGAAGCACATGAAGGACCGCGCGCAGGTGAACGAGCTGTGGACCCCATGGCTGCCGAAGGACGGCGCCCCGGTCCGCGCCTGCGTCCAGGCCGAGATGGCCGCGCCGGACGTCCTCGTTGAGATCATGATCACGGCCTGCAAGTAAGCGGCCGCGAGCTTAACGATACGTTGGACGGCAGCCACCGCCCCGTCATCATCCTGGCTGGCTTGCGCCCGCCAGGATGATTTCCCCCACTAAGCGGTTATTTCGCCGCATATCCTAAGTTGGTTTCGCCGCGCCTACGCGGTTGCGCCGCCATCGACCGGCAGTGCGACGCCATTCACGAACGACGCCTCATCCGACAGCAGGAACAGCGCCGCGTTGGCGATTTCCTCCGGCTGAGCCACCCGGCGCATCGGGTTCAGGCCACCGCGCTTGGTAACCAGGGTTTCCGGCGTCTCCCCGGCCGGCAACTGACTGTCCGGCCGAGCGACGAAGACGCGCAGCATGGGGGTGTCGGTGGTGCCGGGGCAGACCGCGTTGACGCGGATGTTCTCGTGCCCGTAGCGCTTCGCCAGTCCCTTCACCAGACCGACAACGCCGAACTTGGCAATGTTGTAAACCGGACTGTACGGTGATCCCTGCAAGCCCGAGGTCGAAGCGGTGAACAGCAATGACCCGCCGCCACGCGCGCGCAGCTCCGGCAGGGCCGCTTCGGTCGTCACCAGCACGGTGCGGACGTTCAGGTTCATCGCGAAGTCGAAATCCTTCCAGTCCAGGCCCTCGATGGAGGCCGGACCGGGCGTGCCGACGTGGTTCCAGACGAAATCCAGCCCGCCGAAATGTTTGACCGTCTGCTTGACGATGTCGCGGGCGAAATCGTCGCTGGTCAGGTCCCCGGACAAGCCGATCGCCTTTCCGCCGGCGGCTTCGATCTGCCGCACGACTGCGTCGGTGGCGGTCTTATCGAGGTCCACCACCGCCACGCTGGCCCCCTCGGCCGCGAACCGAAGGGCGCCCGCGCGTCCCATCCCCGAACCGGCGGCGGTGACGATGCCTATTTTGTTTTGCAATCGCATTATCGTTTCCTTTCCCTGGAGCCGCCGATGCAATGCGGCACGCGCCTTTCCCGGCCTGGCGCTATCCATGACTTTTTCCGAACCATCAAGGCGTGGATGGCATGCCTGCGGCCGCCATGACGGGATTGGCGGCCCCGTCATGGCGGGATTGGCTGAACCGCTGTGTTGAGACGGTTTAACCAACTTCCATCGGCAGGCTTTCATCCTTGGCCCATTCGGACAATGACGCGTCGTAGATACGCACGTCGGTATGCCCCAGCATCGTGAGGATGAACGCATCCGCGCTGGCCGCGATCCCGCCGCCGCAATACGCGATCACCGGCCGGTCCAGCGCCCCCACCGCACCCAGACGTTGCCGCAGCTCATCCGGCGGCAGAAACGTATTCGTTGCCGGATCCAACAGGTGCGCCGCCGGCAGATTGACGCTGCCCGCTATGCGCCCGGGCCGCCCGTAGCTGTTGCCGCCGGTGCCGGTATGCTGGGAAGCCAGCAACGCATTCAGCGTGCAAACACCGGAATCGCCGATCGCCGCTTTCACCTGATCCTTGCCGACCATCAGGTCACGCTCTTCCCGGACAACGAAATTCCCGGCAGGCCGCGCCGTTCCTGGCCCGGTTTCAACCGAACGGCCTTCCGCGATCCACTTCTGCCATCCGCCGTTGAGCACCGCGGCCTTGTCATGCCCAAATGAGCGCAGCAGCCACCAGACCCGCGTCGCCCACCACGGATTGGCCGTGCTATAAGTGACAATACGTGTGTCATTACCGATGCCAAACCGGCGCATCGCCGCCGCGAAATCCACCGGCTTCTGTCGCATGAAATTGAATTTCTGGTTCGTATCCGAAACATCGCGCGAAACGTCGCAGAATTGCGCGCCCGGAATATGCCCCTTCTCGAAATCCTCCCGCCCCGGCTTCACCACATAGGTGATCTTCGGATCGGGAATCAGATGCGTCGTGCAATCCAGCACGACGACATCGCCCAGGTGCTGGTCCAGCCAATCGGTCTCGACCAGAAACTCCGGGTGCTTGAAACCGCTCATCTCAGTGGGCCAGTTCAGCGAGTTCGATCACCGCATTCCCGGTCGCCGAGGGATCCAGGAACACGATTTTCGATCCGCCATGCCCAATCCGCCAGGTATCGCTTTGCAGCTTCACGTTCTTGGCTTTCAGTTCGGCGATCGCAACCTCGATGTCATCGACCTCGAAACAGATGTGAAACAGCCCGGTGCCCTTCTCGGCGATCCATTTGGACACGCCCGATTCAGGCCCCTGCCCTTCCAGCAATTCGATGTAGCTTTCGCCAACCGGCAGCATCGCCAGCCTGGTTGCGCCAATCTGCTCCTCGTATTCCAGTTCCAGCCCGAACGTGTCGCGCATCAGATCCAGCGACTGCTTCATGGAATCCACGGCGATGGCGATATGTTCAACGCGCTTGATTTTCATCGTTTCGGCTCCGTCGTTCAGGAAATGGTGACGCCGCTGTCCACGGGATAGATCTGCCCCGTCACCCGCCGGCTTTCGTCCGAGGCCAGAAACAGCGCCATGTTGGCGATATCCTCGGGTTCGATCGACCCCATCAGATGGGACTGCTTCATCTTGTCCAGCGCCGGATTGCCGGCCAGCAACCCGAACACACGGTCGGTCATCGTCACCGAAGGCGCGATCGCGTTAACCCTGACCAAGGGCGCGAATTCCACCGCCATCGACCGGGTGACCGAGGCAACCGCACCCTTCGCAGCGGTATAGCAGTCCCGTCCCGGTATCCCCATCAGCGCCAAATTCGACGACATATTGATCACCGCTCCGCCGCCCGACTTGACGATCGCGGGAATCCCGAACCGGCAGCCCAGGAACGTGCCGAACAGATCCAGCTTGATCACGCGCCAGAATTCCTCCAGCGGCGCCGTGGTCACGTCGCTGTCGCGCGCGGTGGACCCGCCTGCATTGTTGTGCAGCACATGCAGGCCGCCATAATGCTGAACCGCCCGGTCGATCGTTGCTTGAATACTATCCGGGTCAGTAACGTCGGTGCGGATCGCAATCGCCTCGCCGCCGGCCTGGACGATCAGTTGCGCGGTCTGCTCGCCCGCCTCGGCGTTCAATTCCGCGACCACGATCTTCGCCCCCTCCCCCGCGAACAGCTTAGCCGTCGCTCGGCCGATCCCGGTTCCAGCGCCGGTGATGACGGCAACCCTGCCCTCCAGTCGCAACATTCCTGGTCCCCCGATGTTATCCCGGCATCGTTAACCCTGCGGCCACCGGGATCAAGGGCAGACATGTCACGATAAGGCAGACCGCCTTGCGCGTGTCCGCGGTCGTTGCAAAAGCGATCAGGCGGGGCGCGTGCCGTCCGGGACCAGCCATTCCAGCAGTTTGCCGGTCAACACGGCCATCGTCAGCGGCTTGGTGATTTGATCATCCATGCCGCTTTCAAGGCTGGCCTCGCGACTGCCTTCCATCGCATGCGCTGTCAGAGCGACGATCGGGGTCCGCCGGCCCTGAACCCCCTCGATCTGGCGGATCGCCCGGGTCGCTTCGTAGCCGTCCATCTCCGGCATCTGGCAATCCATCAGCACCAGATCGAACTTGCTTTCCCGGTAGGTGCCAACCGCTTCCAGGCCATTGCGCGCCGGGGTCACCCGGCAACCCAGCGATTCAAGCAGCGCCTGGGTCACCCGCATATTCGCCGGATTGTCCTCCACCAGAAGGATGGAGACCGAACCCCGGCCGCCGCGTTCCAGCGCCGCCTTGAAGTCCCGGCTGGCGGTCGAGACAAAAACCGGCGCCGGACCCGGATTGGCCGGACCCGGATTGGCTGGACCCGGATTGGCCAATACCGGCCGCGGCGCGGGTTCCACGCGCACCGGGGCGGAAAGCGGCGGCGGCACCGGCTCCGGGCGAGCCGGCGGCACTTGCGTGGCAACCGCCTCGCCGCGATCCATCGTCACGGTAAACCAGAACGTCGATCCCACGCCCACAACGCTTTCGACGCCGATATCGCCATCCATCATGATGCAAAGCTGGCGTGCGATCGACAGCCCCAGGCCGGTGCCGCCGTAACGGCGGGTCATCGAACTGTCCACCTGATTGAACGCTTCGAAGATCATCGCCTGTTTGTTGGAAGGAATTCCAATTCCGCTGTCGGAAACCTCAAACCGGATGCGGATGGCTTCGCCGATCTCCTGTTCCGCCATCCCGCGCACGACGATCGTCCCCTCGGCGGTGAACTTCAGTGCGTTGCCGACCAGATTGGTCAGTATCTGCAGCAGACGGTGCTTATCGCCGATCAGCATCAGGTTCAGCTCGTCGGGCACCGAAGTCCAAAGTGTCAGGCCCTTAGCCCGGGCCTGATCGGCAAACAGGACGCGGACGTCGTGGATGAGCGAGGGGAGATGGAACGGCCGGTGTTCCAGTTCGAGCCGCCCCACCTCGATACGGGACAAGTCCAGGATGTCGTCCACCAGCCGCAGCAATGCCTGGCTGGATTGTGCCGCCGTCTCTACATAACGCCGTTGCGGCGGCAACATGTCGGTCAGTTGCAGCAATTCGATCATCCCGACCACGCCGTTCAGCGGGGTGCGGATTTCATGGCTCATGTTCGCCAGGAACTGACTTTTGGCGGCGTTGGAGAGTTCGGCCTGCTGCAGTGCATGATCGGCGTCCGTTGCGCGCTGGCGAAGCCGGTCCAGCATGGTGTTGACGGCGTGCCCCAGCAGGCGGATTTCGCGGGGCGCCGAACCGTGGAATGCCGGCACCGCCGCTGCGTCGTTGCCGGCAATGACGGCTTGCGCCGTGGCGGCGATGCCGCGAACCGGTTGCGCGATCACCCGGGCAAGAAGCCAGGACAGCAGGACAGCCAGGGCTAAGGAGACCAGGGCAAATGGCAGCAGCAGATCCTGGATCGATCCGGATGCGGCTGTCGAACCGGTGCCGTCGGCCAAAACCGCGACAACCGCCAGCGGTATCCCGGCCATAACCGCGAACGCAATAAACAGCAGGACAGGAAGACGCAGCCCTGTTCCGCCCGACAGATGCGGCAAAGCCCCCAACCGCTCGGTCGGGTCCAGTGAGGCGCTGGCGGGTTTGGCCGTGTCCGAAGACATTATGCGTAGCCTGTTATGTGCGTTTTAAGCATCATGCCTCGGTTTACCGGCGAAACGCAAACCGGTACGTTTGGTTTCGCAACCTTGCTACCGGCTGTCCCGGGGCAATGGTCCGCCGCCGGAAATCCCGAACATGAGACTCGACTCTGCCGCCCGTCCACGTCTATGTTCTTATTATGTTCGCATCTCTCGCCATACCGGAAATGCCGTCCCGCACGGCCCCCGTAACGGCCCCGCCCATGCCCGCACCCGCGCCCGCCATCGCCCTGCTGCGCGAACGCATCGCCCGGATCGGGCATATCCACGCGCGCGGTCCGGCGGAACGGTCCATCGCTTTCGGCATCGACGCCATCGATCGGGCCCTTCCCACCGGGGGCATACGCACGGGCGCGCTGCATGAAGCCGCCTCGGCCGGGGCCGACACCGAACATGCCGCCGCCGCCACCCTGTTCATCGCCGGAATCCTGGCCCGCCTGGACGGCCCCATCCTGTGGGTGCTGCGTCAGGCCGACCTGTTCGCCCCCGGACTGACCGCGGCCGGATTGAACCCGGACCGAATCGTCTTCGCGGAAGCCGGCAAGGCTGTACTGCCGGTCATGGAGGAAGGCCTGCGCCATCCCGGCCTGTGCGCCGTGGTCGCCGAACATACCGGCCGGCTGAGTCTGGTCGCCTCCCGCCGCCTGCAACTGGCAGCGGAACAGACTGGCATCCTGGCCATCCTGATCCGCCGCGGCCAGAGCTTCGACGACCCGGCCCTGAACGAACCCACCGCCGCCTTCACGCGATGGCGAATTGCCGCCCTTCCCTCTCAGCCCGCCTTGCCGCATGCCCCGGATACACCCGGCGCGGGCCGAGCCCGCTGGAGATTGGATCTGACACGATGCCGCGGCGGGGAGCCCGGAAGCTGGATAACGGAGGCTTGCGATGCGACGGGTCGTCTCGGTCTGGTTTCCGACACTGCCGACCGATCGGTTATGGCGGCCTGAGGGGGAGCAGCGCCCCGATACTCCCGTGGTCACCGCAACCAGCCGGGTCGTGGTATCGGCGAACCAGATCGCGGCGAGTCTGGGCCTGCGTTCAGGCATGAAGGTGGCACAAGCGCAGGCCCTGGTACCCGGGCTTCAGGTTCATGATGCGGACCCGGCGGCCGATGCGGCGTTACTGCACCGGTTGGCGCAAGCCTGCCTGCGCTATGCCCCGCTGGCGGCGGTGGATCTGCCGGACGGACTGTGGATCGACGTCACCGGCAGCACGCACCTGCATGGCGGGGAAACCAGGCTGCTGCGCGATCTGGTCGCTCGGTTGCAACGCCAAGGCCTGACCGCCCGCGCCGCCGTCGCCGACACACCGGCGGTCGCGCATGCCGTTGCCCGTTTCGGCGCGGGCGGCGTGGTGCCACCCGGTTCGGACGTCATGAGCGGATTTCCGATCGAGGCGCTAAGACTGCCCGCCGATATGCTGGCCAATCTGCGGCTGATGGGGTTCGAGCATGTCGCCCCCCTGGCCGCCGCCGCAAGGGCGCCCCTGGTGCGGCGCTTCGGGCCGGTGATTGCGGCAAGGCTGGATCAGGCCGCGGGCGTTCTGTTCGAACCGATCGTGCCGATCGCCCCCAAAGCGCCGATCCAGGCAAGGCGCACCTTTGTCGAGCCGCTGCTGACGGCGGAAGCCTTTTCCACCGTCATCGCCACGCTGGCCGCGGAGGCCTGCGACGCGCTGGAAAAAGCCGGCCTGGGGGCTCGCGGCCTGGATCTCCGGTTCGAACGCCTGGACGGAACCGTTCAGGCCATCCGCATCGGCACCGCCCGCCCGGTGCGGGATGCCCGGCATCTGGGGCGCATGCTGGATGAACGGCTGGAACGGGTCGATCCCGGCCCCGGGGTGGAGGCGATGCACCTGATCGTCGCCAGGGCCGATCCGTTGGGCTTCGTCCAAACCGCATCGTCCCTGCTGGAGGATACGCCCGCCGACATCGCCCCGCTGGTCGATCGGCTGACCAACCGGCTGGGAGAAACCGCTGTCTATCGTATCGCCCATCTGGAAAGCGACGTGCCCGAACGGTCGGTGCGCATCGTACCGGCATTGACCCGCCCAACCGGTGGTTGGCCCGCCGATCTGCCAAGGCCGGTGCGGCTGCTGAACCCGCCGCAGCCGATCGAGGCGATGGCTTTGTTGCCGGATCATCCCCCGGTCGCCTTCACCTGGCGGCGGGTGCGCCACCGGGTGCGTCACGCCGACGGGCCGGAACGCATCGCCGGGGAGTGGTGGAAGCGCGATGGGGAATGGTCCTCGGTTCGGGATTACTTCCAGGTTGAAGACGATAGCGGCCGCCGCTTCTGGTTGTTCCGAAGGGGAAACGGCAGCGATCTTCGGACCGGAGATATGCGATGGTTCCTGCATGGGCTGTTCTAAGTGGCCGCGGCGAAATAACTGCTCCAGCGGCGGCACGGACTACGGGGCCCTCGTTCTTCCTCCGTGTTGAAAAATCAGCCCGAAGATCCAGCACGGACCAACCAGAACCCCTTCCATGACAAAACCACAGTCCTACACCGAACTCCAGGTCACCACGAATTACAGCTTCCTGCGCGGCGCCTCCCAAATCGAGGAACTGATCGACCGCGCCGCCGTGCTGGGCATGAAAGAACTCGCCGTCACCGACCGGAACTCTTTGGCCGGCATCGTGCGTGCCTATCAATGCGCCAGGGACGCCGGTATCCGCCTGATCGTCGGCTGCCGTCTGGACCTGACCGGCGGCCCGTCGGTGCTGGTCTATCCAATGACCCGAACCGGCTATTCCCGCCTGACCCGCCTGCTGACGGTGGGCAAGCAACGCGCGGGCAAGGGGAAATGCACCCTGCACTGGGCCGATCTGGCCACGGCATCGGAAGACCTGCTCGCCATCCTCTGCACCGACCCCACCACAGACAATCTTCAACGCCTGAAAGCGGATTTTAAAGATCGTGCCTACGTCGCGCTGACCCTGATGCACCGTCCCAACGACGCCGTCCGCCTGCGCACCATCGCCGACACCGCCGCCGCGTTCGGCGTACCGGCGGTCGCCACCAACGACGTGCTGTATCACGCCCCCGACCGGCGCATTCTGCAGGACGTGCTGACCTGTATCCGCGAAGGCCGCACCATCGACGAACTCGGCCACCGCCGGGAACGATCCTGCGTGCGGCATCTTCAGGCGCCGGACGAAATGGTCCGCCTGTTCGCCCGCCATCCCGACGCCATAGCGCGCACCCGGGAAATCGCCGATCGTTGCCGCTTCAGCCTGGACGAACTGCGTTACCAGTATCCGCAGGAAGTCCGTATTACCGGACTGAGCGCGCAACAAACGCTGGAGCAACGCACCCGGGAAAGTGCCGCGATACGCTATCCCGAAGGCGTTCCGGAAAAGGTCGCCGCGCAACTTCGTCACGAACTCGGTCTGATCGCCAGCCTGGACTACGCGCCGTATTTCCTCACCGTTGACAGTATTGTCCGCTATGCCCGCTCCCAAGGCATCCTGTGTCAGGGACGCGGATCGGCAGCCAATTCGGCGGTGTGTTTCGTGCTGGGGATCACCTCCATCGATCCTGCCCGAAGCGACCTGCTGTTCGAACGTTTCGTCAGCGCCGAACGTAAGGAACCGCCCGATATCGACGTGGATTTCGAGCATGAGCGGCGTGAGGAAGTCATACAATGGATCTACAACACCTATGGCCGCCATCGGGCGGCGTTATGCTCCACCATCATCCGCTATCGCGGCCGCGGCGCCGTCCGCGACGTCGGTAAGGCACTGGGCTTGACCGAGGACGTGACCGGCGCCCTGGCCTCTCAGGTCTGGAGCTGGAGCGAGGAGGGCGTCGCCGAGGAACACGCCGCGGCGCTGAACCTGAACCTGGAAGACCGCCGTCTGCGCCTGACGCTGGACCTTGCGCGCGCGCTGATCGGCTTTCCGCGCCACATGTCCCAGCACCCCGGCGGTTTCGTTTTGACTGAGGACCGGTTGGACGACCTGGTGCCGATCGAACCGGCCAGCATGGAAAACCGCCAGGTGGTCGAATGGGACAAAGACGACATCGACGCCCTCCGATTCATGAAAGTCGATGTGCTCGGTTTGGGCATGCTGGGCTGCATGCGACGGGCGTTCGATCTGCTGTCGGAACACAAAAATCAGCGTCTGGATCTGGCAACGATCCCAGCCGAGGACCCGGCGACCTATGCGATGATCCGCAAGGCGGACACGCTGGGCACGTTCCAGATCGAAAGCCGAGCACAGATGTCGATGCTGCCGCGGCTGAAGCCAAGGACGTTTTATGACATCGTCATCCAGGTGGCGATCGTACGGCCCGGCCCGATCCAAGGCGACATGGTGCATCCATATCTGCGCCGGCGCGACGGGTTGGAGACAGTCGATTACCCAACGCCGGAATTGCGCCGCGTGCTGGAAAAGACCCTGGGCGTGCCGCTGTTCCAGGAACAGGCGATGCAGGTCGCGATCACCTGCGCCGGCTTCACCCCGTCGGAGGCCGACGCGCTCCGCCGCTCCATGGCGACCTTCAAGTTCACCGGCGGCGTCTCGCATTTCAAGGAGAAGCTGATCTCTGGTATGGTCGAACGTGGCTACACACGCGAATTCGCCGACAGGACATTCTCCCAGATCGAAGGTTTCGGCAGTTACGGTTTCCCCGAAAGCCATGCCGCGAGTTTCGCCCTGATCGCCTACGCCTCCGCCTGGATGAAATGCCACCACCCCGACGTGTTCTGCTGCGCGCTGTTGAACGCGCAACCGATGGGGTTCTACGCGCCCGCCCAGATCGTCCGGGACGCACGGTTGCACGGGATTGAAGTGCGCCCGGTATCGCTGAACGAGTCGGCCCGGGACTGCACGCTGGAGCCGATTTTTCCAGTAGGCCACCATCTCCCCGTCATGGCGGGCGCCGACGCGGCGGAGGCTGTAAACCGCCCTCTCCCTCCCGTCATAACGAGCGCAAACCCGGTAACGAGGGGAGGACGCCCTTCCCTCCCCGTCATGGCGGGCGGAGGCCCGCCATCCACGCCTTGCTGTGCTGAACCGGCCAAAGGCGTGGATGGCGGGCCTGCGCCCGCCATGACGAAGACGACCTATGCTGTGCGCCTTGGCCTGCGCATGACCAAGGGCCTGTCGGAAGCCCATGCCACCGAAATCCTGAACCGCCGCGGCACCGGCTACCGTTCCATCGAAGACCTGTGGCACCGGCTTTGCACCCGCATGCCCGCGGACAATCAGCCTTCAGCCCCCCGTCATGGCCGGGACACGCCCAGCCATCAAGATAAGGAAGCAGCGAAACACGACCTTCTCTCTCCCGTCATGGCCGGGCCTGTCCCGGCCATCCACGCTTCAACGGCTGGTGCGAAGATGGCCGGGACAGGCCCGGCCATGACGGGGAAGGAGCCTCCTTACGTCCCCATCGCCGCCCTCGAACGCCTGGCAGAGGCCGACGCATTCCAGGCCCTGGGCCTGGACCGCCGAACAGCGCTGTGGGCCATTAGGGGGCTGTCCAACAGCAGACTGCCGCTGTTCGACACCATCCAGACCGAACCCGACCCGGAACCAGAAGTGGCCCTGACCGCGATGACCGCCGGTCGGCAGGTCGTCGAGGATTATCGCAGCACCGGCCTTTCGCTGCGCCGCCACCCGGTCAGTTTCCTGCGTCCCGACCTCGCCGCGCGCCGCATCGTCCGTTGCGCCGACCTGGAAACCATCCACGACGGCAAGCGGGTCGAGGTCGCGGGCATCATCCTGGTGCGCCAACGGCCCGGCAGCGCGCGCGGCGTGCTGTTCGTCACCATCGAGGATGAAACCGGCCACGCCAACCTGATCCTGTGGCCCTCGGTGTTCGAGGCGCAGCGGCGGCTGGTGCTGTCCGCCAGCATGATCGCCTGCCGGGGCAAATTGCAACGCGAGGGCGAGGTC
>JAKBCJ010000633.1 GCA_021807975.1 Pseudomonadota bacterium
GGTCCAACCGGTTAGCTGCACGGTGGGCGTATAGCCGTTGTTGGTCGAACCGAATTCGGCCGACGTCGTCGCCGTCGTGGCAAAGCTTCCATTGATGGCGAGGTTAGGGTCCGCGGCCACAGCCGAACCGGACGCCAGACAGACAGCCGCGGCGAAGGCCGTTGTCAGGGCACCGCTCACGAGATCCCGATAAGCTGGCTGCCTGCCTTCCATGTCATGACACCTTGTGGACGGTTCAGATACTAACCGATGATATGAAACGCGGGTAATTTTGTCGAAAATTTTCGTCCCCACGGCCGTCCGCGCGGGCACCTGACTGGTTCATCGCATGACCGGGCTTACATTTTAGTTTCATGCGCGGCAGGGATCCCGAACGCGCCCGGCAGGCGCCGGGGGATCAAGCCCCGGAAGCCAGCGGCCGCGCACTTTCCTTGACAGTCCCGCGGCCCGCCGCTACGCCCCCGCGCCAATCCTACCCGTTCGTAACCTTTCGAGAGTCACCGCACCATGCCGGTCAATGCGTTCATCTTCCCGGGCCAGGGCAGCCAGGCCGTCGGCATGGGCCGCGATCTCGCCGCCGCTTTCGCCGCCGCCCGGGAGGTGTTCGAGGAAGTGGACGAAACCCTGAAGCAAAAGCTGTCCAAGCTGATGTTCGAAGGGCCGGCGGACGAACTGCAAATGACCGAAAACACCCAGCCGGCGCTGATGGCGCACTCGCTGGCGGTGCTGCGGGTGCTGGAGCGCGAGGGCGGCACCACTTTGCAGCGCAAGGCGTTCGTGGTCGCCGGCCACTCGCTGGGCGAGTACTCCGCACTGGCCGCGGCCGGGGCCTTCACCGTCACCGATGCCGCCCGGCTGCTGAAACTGCGCGGCCAGGCGATGCAGAAGGCGGTGCCCGCCGGCATGGGTGCGATGGCTGCCCTGCTGGGCGCCGACATGGCACAGGCGATGGAAATCTGCGCCGAAGCCGCGCCAGTGCCCGAAACCGGCAAGCTGGAGGTCATTCAGCCCGCCAACGACAACGGCGGCGGGCAGGTGGTGATCTCCGGCCATCGCACCGCGATCGAGCGGGCGGTGGAAATCGCCAAGACCAAGGGCGTGAAGCGGGCGATGCTGCTGCCGGTGTCGGCACCATTCCATTGCTCGCTGATGGCGCCGGCGGCCGACGCGATGGCCGAGGCGCTTGAAACCACCCCGCCGAAGGCCCCGATCGTGCCGCTGGTGGCGAATGTTTCGGCGAAACGCGAATCCGAGCCTGGGCGAATCCGCGACCTGCTGATACAGCAGGTGACGGCGACCGTGCGGTGGCGCGAATGCGTGATCGCGATGACGGAAATGGGTATCGATCGATACATAGAACTCGGCGCCGGCAAGGTGCTGACGGGATTGAACAAGCGAATCGCACCGGATGCGACCGGGCTGTCCGCCGGAACACCGGCGGAGATCGAAGCGGTGCTAAAAAGTCTCTAAGGAACGAGGGGGGAAAGCGGCGATGTTCCGATTGGACGGCAAGGCCGCGCTGGTAACCGGCGCGTCGGGCGGGATCGGTGCGGCGATCGCCCGGGCGCTGCACGCGCAGGGCGCGACGGTGGCGCTGTCCGGCACGCGTCGCGATGCGCTGGAGGCCTTGGCGATCCAGCTTGGCGAACGGGCGCATGTCTGCCCGGCCGATCTGCGTGATGCGTCCGAACCCGAAGCGTTGATCGAAACGGCGGAAAAAGCCTGCGGTCCGCTGCATATCCTGGTGAACAACGCCGGCATGACGCGCGATATGCTCGCCCTGCGCATGTCCGATGAGGATTGGCAGGCGGTGATCGATGTCGATCTGTCGGCCCCGTTTCGGCTGACCCGGTCGGCCCTGCGCGGCATGTTGCGGCGGCGGGCCGGGCGGATCGTCAATATCTCCTCCATCGTCGGCGCCACCGGAAATGCCGGCCAGGCAAATTATGCCGCCGCCAAAGCTGGTCTGGTGGGCATGACCAAGGCGCTGGCACAGGAAGTCGCCTCCCGGGGCGTAACAATCAACGCCGTCGCCCCCGGTTTCATCGTGACGCCGATGACCGATGTTCTGGGTGAGGCGCAAAAGACCAAGCTGACCGACTCGATTCCCTTGAAGCGGCTGGGTCAGCCGGAAGACATCGCCGCCGCGGTTGTATATTTGGCATCGGACGAGGCAGGGTGGGTCACTGGCGCCACACTTCATGTCAATGGCGGGATGGCGATGGTCTAGTATAAGGCATGGCCGATCGTCGGCCTTTCCCGTTCTTGGGAAAGCATGCTAAGCGCCCGAAGCTATGTCTGGCGGGGGCTCGCTTCGTGAACCGGGACAAGGCGCCGGTCACGGAAAAAGCCGGACAACGAGTATAAACGAACAGTAGTTCAGGAGTAGCGGAGCCGATGAGCGAGATTGCTGACAAGATTAAGCGGATCGTCGTGGAACACCTTGGTGTCGATGAAGCCAAGGTAACGATGGACGCTTCCTTCATCGACGACCTGGGTGCCGACAGCCTGGACACGGTCGAACTGGTGATGGCGTTCGAAGAGGAATTCAGCGTCGAAATTCCCGAGGACGCCGCCGAAAAGATCGCTACCGTTAAGGATGCG
>JAKBCJ010000634.1 GCA_021807975.1 Pseudomonadota bacterium
CCAGACGTTCGACGATATTGACGACCTCGACAGGGCGATCCACCAGCCCGTCGGCGAACTGAACACCGAGCGGATGGTTCTTCCGTTGGCCGAACCACGAATCTCTGCTTAGCGGCAACCCGATCCCCGCATCCGCCGCGAAGCCGGCCCACCCTTTCGGGTCCATCTCCTCCAGCGTCGCCCGCCTGCCGATCCGCATCGCCAGTTTCGGCGACAACGCCGGATAAACAACCGTCGAGAGCAGATCGTACAGCGGAGTTAGCCGCGCCCCCTCCGCCCCATACAGGATCGAGAAATTCTTGCCGTGCGCGTCGGCATTGCCAACCACCAGGTTGAAGATCACCGCATCCAGCAGCCGCAGCACATCCACCGCCGGCAGCACGGAAACCCGCCGCACCAGCGCGAAACAATCCTTCAATGTCGGCCCGCCCTCGCTGGCGTATTTCGTCTAGCTGGGCACACCGAGCGCCTGACAGAAATCCTCCTGGTGAACCCGCCGCACGCTGCCGTCCGCGAGTAAAACCCGGTCGTATCGCGCCACCAGCAGAAAGGTCCGGCCCCGGACAACCCGGGCCTCGACCGCAGCCACATCCAGCCCAACCGCCGCCGCCAACCGCATGACGAACGCCTCGTTCTCCGTCGTCGCCGGATACCCCGAAATAGGCGGCTTCAGAATATGCGTTGTCGGCTGACCCGGCACCGGCAGCGCAACGACACCGCCGACCAAAACCACCGGCACCTTCGCCTGCGCGCCGGCCAAGGACAGCCGCAGTCCATCCTCCCCAGCCAGCAACGGCCGAGCGGGCAGCCTGTCCAACACCCCGATCAGCGCATCGTCGTCCAACGCCACCGGCCGAGCGGACGATCGCGGCGCCGGCGCCTCGCCCGGCGGCAGAAACTGCAACGCCCCGGCGACATCCCCGCCCAGCCGATCCAGCAGCGCGAAATCGTTCCCCGCGGACACCCCAAGCGCTCGGGCGGCGGCCGCACGCTGCGATTCCTCCGGCAACAGACCGCCGAAGAACGGCCGGCACGCCCGGCGGGAGAACGGTTCCGCGCGCTTCGGCAACGATGCCGACAGCGCAGGTGCGGACACGTCGGCAATCCAGTCCGGCGCATAAACGAACCCGAGTTCGCCGTGCTGATCCTGCGTCAGCTCCCCGGCCGCGCGATCGTCCCACCACACGGTCAAACGCCGGATCACGACCTACGCTCCGGCGGGGGCACGATCTCGAACCGGCACCCCAGCGCCTCCAGCACCTGCAACGCCTTGCCGAGTTGCGCGGTCGGCTTGCCAGCCTCCAGATCGACGATAAACCGGACGCCAACGCCGGCGGCCCCGGCAAGCTCGTCCTGGCGCAAGCCCTAGGCCTTGCGAGCGGTCCGGACGATCCCGGCGATATCCGAAGGGGTGAGTGTTCGCTGTGGCATGATTTTCCCGAACGGGAAGATAGCATGCAAGCGGCGACGAGATCGACTGAAACTTACCGGTCGGGAAAACCGAGCGATAAAGTAGCCTCGTTGGAGAAGACTTACCCGATCGGGAAAATTCCTGACCCGCTGCTCAAGCCGGCATCACGAAAGCTGCCCATAACCCCGATCCCTCAGCCACGGCGCCCCCGCATACCGTCCCGCGGTAACCCGGCCGCACCAGCGAGCGCATCAGCACCAAGCGCCGTTCGTCCACATCCGGGAGCAGGCCGACCCACCGATATGCCTCGTCCATCGCGCTGATCTCCGCCGGCGACGGCAGAAAGTCGCCGCGCGCCGCCGACTCCCCAGCGTCAAGCCAGAGAGTGCGGAAGCCCGCCGGAAGGCAACCCGCATGCGGTAGCGCGAGCAGAGCCTGCCCCGCATCCGCCAGACGGTTTTCGACCTCCGACGCGGTCATCCTGAGGGGGCGTGGTCTTTGGTCCTTACTGTCCCCCTGGCAATCGATAAGAAGCCGGCATGGCAGGCTTCGTCGATACATACCCTGGCATGAGCGATCAATCAAAACTACAACCCATGAGGGTATTATTTCGTCAGATGACGCCATCCAGATGACCCCGTCTCAATAACGCCGGCTGCGCCACCATAGCGGTACCGAACAAGCGACTGCCAAATAACCCGGGCCGACGACAAATTTGACAAAGCCACTCTGACTACCTATCTGACTAGTTGTTCGGCCACGAACCCAGTACCCGCAAACAGGAGGCCCTGATGTCCCAATGGCAGGTACAAGATGCCAAAGCCCGGTTCAGCGAGTTGCTTGAAACGTGCCTGGAACAGGGACCGCAGGTGGTCACCAAACGCGGGGTCGAGGCCGCCGTCCTGGTGCCGATCGACCAATGGCGCCGCATGCAAGCCGATCGGCCAACCCTGAAGCAGCTTCTGCTGGCTCCCGAACCGCGTTTCGAGTTGCCGATTCCGCCGCGCGGCCAGTTGCGCCGGCGTCCCCCGGCCGAACTGGTGTGACGCGTGTTCCTGATCGACATCAATGTTGTCTCGGAGTTGCGCAAGCCACGCCCGCACCCTGGCGTGCTGGCTTGGTTCGAAAGCACGCAAGACAAAGATCTGCACCTCTCCGCCCTAACGCTCGGCGAACTGCAAGCTGGG
>JAKBCJ010000635.1 GCA_021807975.1 Pseudomonadota bacterium
GAATGAACGGCGGTTCAGGCCGGAACTGATAGGTGCCGGCCAGCATTAAAACATCGACATATTGAACGCCGCGCGCCTCAATTCGCACCTGAATCTCTCCCGGGCCGGGCGGGGCCGGGTCGGGGACCGTACGAAGCGCAAGCACATCCGGCCCGCCGAACATTTCGCATACCATTGCTTTCACAGGAAATTCCTCGATATTGGAGCATCCGATCATAGCCAAAACCCGGCCCGGGACAAACCTCCTGCGGTCTTGGCTTGATTGGCGTCAAAAGCATCCGGTAGAATTTCTGCTTACCCGCCTACCGATCCTTTTTCACCATTGCGAGGTTGTGAATGTCCACTGCGGCACCGTTGGCCGGTTCTAAGCAAGCCGGACACGCAGACAACACGGACGTTCTCGATGGGTTGCTGGGAACACCCTTGCTGCGGGGCCTGGATTTGGCAGTCCTGACCAAGCTGGCGGCCATCGGCCAACTGGCCGACTATGAGGAAGGGATAGAAATCTGCCGCCAGGGCGGGATGGCCGATCGGCTCTTTATCGTGATGACCGGTCAACTGGCCGGTTTCACCACAGCGGCCGGCGGCATGACAGCCGTCGTCGAAGTGATCCAGGCCGGCGGAACGCTTGGACTGGCAACCGTTCTGGCACGTCTGCCCTGGCTGATGGGCGTCCGCACGGTACAGCGCAGCCGCCTGCTGACCATCGACGCGGAGGGGCTGCTGGCGCTGGTGGAGCAGGAACCCACCTTGGTCACCGCCCTGCTGCGGGCCGAAGCCAATGAGTTCAGGGCGCTGGTCCGTCAGGTGTGCGACCTGAAGCTGCGGACCACCGCGCAGCGCCTGGGATGCTACCTGCTGTCGCTGTCGGCGGAACAGCGCGGCAATACAACCGCCATGCGGCTGCCGTTCGACAAACGCCTGCTGGCCGCGCGGCTTGGCTGCCGGCAGGAAAATCTGTCGCGCGCGTTCGCGGCGCTGCGCGAATTCGGCGTTGAAACCCACGGCGCCCGGGTGATCCTGCACGATATCGCCGGGCTGAAAGCCTACGCCGAACCGGACGATGCCTTTGCCTGACGCCGCCGGGCGGATCAGGCCGCGGTAATTTCCGCCCAGACTGCCCCGCCGCCGGCGCGGGCCATGTGCCGGCCCAGCATCGTCTGCCAGACCGTGTCCTTGCCAAACTCGTCGCGCCAGGACCACAGGCGGCGGGTCAGGAAATGCAGGTTGTGTTCGAAGGTGAAGCCGATCGCGCCATGGACCTGATGGGCAATCCCGGCGGCGATTCCCGCCGCCTCTCCCGCCCGGGCCTTGCCGGCGGCGATGGGCAGGATTTTCACACCGTCGGCGACCGCTTCGGCCGCCAGATCGGCAGCGGCCACCGCAGCGGCGGCCTGCCCGGCCACAACGGCCAGATTTTGCTGCACCGCCTGGAATTTCCCGATCGGCCGGCCGAACTGGACGCGATCCTGCGCGTATTGGGTGGTCATTTCCGTCAGCCGGGTCAGCGCGCCGGCAATCTGCTGGGTGCGCATCGCCGCACCCACGGCGATCAGCCCCGCCGCATCGACCGCGGCTGGCCCTGCCGCTGCCACCGGCCCGTCGAAGCGCACCGTGTCGCGGGGCTCCCGGGCGATGTTCTCACCAGGTTCAGCTGACCAGGAATCGCGCGAAACCAGGGCGATCCGATCGCCCGCCAGGACGACGATCCGCTGAACGTCCCGCGCCCAGGGAATCCGCGTCAGCGTGCCGGCGATATGCCAGCCGGTGGCGGTTTCGGTCAGGGTAACGGTTTCATCCGCGCGCACCGGCCCGACGGTCAGCGGGCCATCGGGAATATCCAGCCCCGCGCCCGCCAGCAGCCAGCTTGCCAGCATCGTCTCCGCCAGCGGCAGTGGCACCGCCCGGGCGCCGGCCACCTTCAGCAGCGACAGCGCGTCCGCCACCGCAACGCCGAAGCCACCGGCTGCCTCCGGCACCAGCGCGCGGTGCAGCCCGGCATCCTCGACCGCTGACCACAGTGCGGCGGGCCACGTGCCGCCATCGGCCAGACGTTGCGTCGCGGTGTCGCACTGCGCCTGAAACAGCCGGCCGGCCGTTTCCCGCAGCATGTCCCCAACCGATTGGTCCATTATGCTTTCCTCAAGGCGATTTGCTTCTGAACAGGCCGTCGCCGGTCAACCCGCCTATATCTGGATCCGGCCGTCGGGACCATCTTATGATGGACGTTGGAACCGCTCTAGCCGCTCTCGCCGGCAAAGCCAATAATGTCCGGCCAACCGACGAAGGACCGATTCCGTGGACCCAACCGCTATCAGGGCCGCCATTCAGGCACAGCACGGGCCGATGCAGGCTCTGTTCGACCAGTTGCGACAGGACGGTCTGGACGAACCGGGCGTATCGCGCGATCCTTACGGGTCCGGGGAGCAGCGCGCCCACGCCACCGTCGCCAACGCCGCCGCGGCTATGGGCCTGGAAATAACCCGCGACGACGCCGCCAACCTCTATATGACCCTGCCCGGCCGCGACCGCTCGGCACCGGTTCTGGTGATCGGGTCGCATCTCGACTCGGTTCCGCACGGCGGCAATTTCG
>JAKBCJ010000636.1 GCA_021807975.1 Pseudomonadota bacterium
ATGACCCGCGGCGACCAGGTGGCCGGGTCGATACCGCGGCCGTCGGGACGAACGATGCTGCGCAGTTCGATCGACTGGCGCTCTGCCGCCGTCAAGACGCCCCGGGGCCGCATGTCCAGCCCGACATCGGCGTCCAGCCCGATCTGGTGACTGACATGGCCACCCGGCATCGGACCACCGCGCGGGTTGGAAATATCTTCCACCAGCAGCGTCGGCAGTCCGGCCTCCGCCGCTTCATGCGCGAACAGCTCCAGATGGGCAATGGTTTGCGGCGCGCCCCAGAAAGCGCTGTGATCCGGATGGATGGTTTCGAAACCCGGCCCTTCCGCCGGCAGGCTGACCGCCCCGGCGATGCAGCCGCCGGTATTTGGGCCGCCGATAATGTGCAGCGGGCCCGGGGCCGGGCCACGCGCCATCGCCGACGCCGCGGACATCGCCAAGAACAGGAACGCCAGACGAAATTTCAAAATCTTCGCTCGAACACCGTGATGACGTCGCCCGGCTGCACGAAGCTCTGCCGGGTTGCCTTGCCCTCGACAGCCGTTCCATCCAGGGTTCGCACCACGGAAGCATAGTCGTTAACAGCCCGGTATGTGAAGCCGCCGGCCACGGCCACGGCGGTGACGACCGTCATCCCCGGCTGATAGGGATATTGGCCGGGCTTGCTGACCTCGCCCAGAACGAAAATCGGCCGGTATTTGACGATTTCCGCCGATACAGAAGGGGAGCGGAGAAAATTACCCTGTTGCAGGCCATCCTCCACCTTGGCCGCGAGCGCGTCGGGCGACAGGCCGGCGACCGGGACGCTGCCAAGCAGCGGCAAGGCGATGGTGCCGCTGTCGCTGACCTGAAATTCGCCGGTCAGCGTGTCCTCACCGAATGTAATCAGACGCACGGCATCGCCGGGACCAAGACGGTATGCACCGGGCGCTGACGGCGGAAGATCGGGAAGATCGCGGCCGGGGGCACAGGCGGCGGCGCACAAACACAAGCATTGAATAAGGAATCGTCGCACGGTCGGGGCCTGACCCTGATGGGGGTTGCACCGCCGATGGCAGCGGCGGAACGCAACATACAGGGGAAATCGTTAACGTCCGGTTAACGGGCATAGGCGACCATGCACCCCGATGGAGCCCATCATGACGGATGAGAGGCCCCCGGCTTCCTTCAGACGATCGGTTTCGTTCCGCGCGGACCCTTAGTGATTCAGCGCCTGGACGATTTCTTCGGTCATTTTTTTCGCGTCGCCGAACAGCATCATCGTGTTAGGCCGGAAGAACAATTCATTATCCACACCGGCATAGCCCGACGCCATCGACCGCTTCACGAACAGAACCGTCCTCGCCTTTTCCACGTCCAGGATCGGCATGCCGTAGATCGCCGAGGACGGATCGGTCTTCGCCGCCGGGTTGGTGACGTCGTTCGCGCCGATCACGTACACCACGTCGGCAGTGGAGAATTCGTTGTTGATCTCCTCCAGCTCGAAGACTTCGTCGTAGGGGACGTTGGCTTCGGCCAGCAGCACGTTCATGTGGCCGGGCATGCGGCCGGCGACTGGATGGATGGCATACTTCACCTCCACCCCTTCCTTCTTCAGCGTGTCGGCCATTTCGCGTAGCGCGTGCTGGGCCTGGGCGACGGCCATACCGTAGCCTGGCACGATGATGACCTTCGATGCGTTCTTCATGATGAACGCGGCATCGTCGGCGTTGCCCGCGCGCACTGTCTGGTCGCCCTTCGCGCCGCCGGCCGCCGCGCCGCCGGATTCCGTGCCGAAGCCACCCAGCAGCACATTGATGATACTGCGATTCATGCCCTTACACATGATGTAGGACAGGATGGCACCCGACGCGCCCACCAGAGAACCGGTGATGATCAGCGCAAGGTTCTGAATGGTGAAACCGATGCCCGCGGCCGCCCAGCCGGAGTAGCTGTTCAGCATCGACACCACGACCGGCATATCCGCGCCGCCGATCGGGATGATGATCAGGAAGCCAAGTCCCAGCGCCAGGAACGCGATCAGCCAGAAAAGTATCTGATTGCCACCGGACACGACGAAAGAAACGACCAGGATCAGCATCAGGATCGCCAAACCCAGGTTCAGGAAATGCTGCCCGGGGAAGGTGATCGGCGCACCCTTCATCAGCGCCTGCAACTTGGCGAACGCGATCAGACTGCCGGAAAAGGTAATGGCGCCGATTGCCAGACCCAGCGACATCTCCACCAAGCTTTGGGGATGAATTTCGCCGGGAATGCCGATGTGGAAGGCTTCAGGCGCGTTCAGCGCCGCAGCCGCCACGAACACCGCCGCAAGGCCCACCAGCGAGTGGAAAGCGGCGACCAACTGCGGCAGTGCGGTCATCTGGATCCGCAACGCCACCACGATACCGACACCGCCACCGATCAGGATGCCGAACAGGATCAGCAGATAACCCCACGACCCCATCCCGTGCTGGACCAGCGTCGCGACCACGGCGATGGTCATGCCGATCATGCCAAACCGGTTGCCCTCCCGCGAGGTAACGGGGGACGACAAACCGCGCAGCGCCAGAATGAACAGCACCGCGGCGACGAGATAGGCGAGAGAAGTCA
>JAKBCJ010000637.1 GCA_021807975.1 Pseudomonadota bacterium
AAGCGGCGGGGCTTGCGGAAGCCATCGCGCTGCTTGGGTTCATCGTCGCCCGGCGCAACCGCCGCGATGAAGCCGAGTCGCTGCTGCGTGCCGCGATCGCTCAGCGGCCGCAGGTGCCGCACTGGCACGGCGAACTGCGCAACATCCTGCGCTATTCCTATCGCCTGGACGAAGCCCTGGCCGAGGCGCGTGAGGCCGTGCGGCTGGATCCTGCCAGCGCCCCGTTCTGGAACGGGCTGTCGCAGGTGCATTTCGACCGCGGCGAATACGATTTGGGCTACGACGCCATCCTGGCGGCGCTGGCGTGCGACCCGGACCATCCCGAATCGCACCTGTCGCTGGCCCATGCACTGCTGGCCTCCGGCAATTTGCGCGCCGGATGGATCGAGTACGAATGGCGGTTCCGGTCCAAGCTGTTCACCGACGCATTGCCCAAGCCGTTGCGCCCGTACTGGAACGGGATGCCGTTGCCGAAGCGGCGGCTGGTCATTTCCGCCGACCAGGGCTACGGCGACTCCTTCCAGTTCGCCCGCTTCATTCCGATGGCCGCCGCCCGGGTGGGCGAGGTGACGGTGATCTGCCGAGCGGCGCAGATGCCGGTGTTCTCGCGGATTCCGGGGGTGGCGCGCTGCGTGCCGGACCTGCTCGGGGCGGGGGATCATGCGGCGTTCGTCTGGCTGGCGAGCCTGCCGTATGTGTTCGGCACCGAACTGGCGACGATTCCGGCCGCGGTCCCGTATCTGACGGCGGACCCGGTTCGGCAGGCATACTGGCGTGCCAGGCTGGACCGGGTGCTCGAACCCGGGGGTGTGCGGGTTGGTCTGGTTTGGGCCGGTAACAAGGAGAATTCGGCCGACTGGCGCCGGTCCGTGCCGCTGGCGGCGCTGCGCGGGCTGGCGGCTATCCCCGGCGTTCGGCTGGTGTCTTTGCAGACGCCGGTGCCCGACACCGATCGGGCGGTGTTCGCCGAGATGGGGCTGGCCGATCTGTCTTCCGAACTGACCGACTTCGGGGAAACCGCGGCGATATTGCCGGGTCTGGATATGGTGGTGACGGTGGATAGCGCGGTGGCGCATCTGGCCGGGGCGATGGGGGTGCGGACCTTGGTGCTGATTTATGAGCCGGCGGACTGGCGCTGGATGACCAGGCGGCAGGACAGCCCGTGGTATCCGACGATGCGGCTGTTCCGCCAGCCGCGTGCGGGCGCCTGGCGGGAGCCGGTCGAACGGCTGATCGCGGCGGTGCGGGACGGTTTGGATTGACGGCCCGCGATGCTGCATACGGATATATGTTGCGACAAAAAAATAAACAGATCTTTAACAATTATTGACAGACATTCCGCTTTGGTTAACTGATTAGCCGAGCGAGGTCTTGATGATATACTATTGTATGCGGCGCTCCCGTAAAGTCAATGTGCGGGCTGGTGCGGCCCTTTTGTTCGGTTTGGCATCCCCCTCGGGGCCCGCCCTGGCGCAATCCGGGATATGGACGTTGCAGGAGGAGAACGCGAAGGTATCGGCCGCCGGCTTGACCGACCATTTCTATACCAACGGGATCGATGCCGCCTGGATGTCGCCGGCCGGCGATGTGCCGGTACCTCTGGCGGAGTTGGAGCGGACGGTCTGGGGCGGCGGCGATATGCGTTACGGGTTCGGCGTGTCGCAGCAGATCTATACACCGGCCGATACGGGCCGGTTTGTCCCGGACCCGCGCGACCGCCCCTACGCCGGGGTGCTGACGGCCAATCTGACCCTGCTGCGCGATACCGCCGATACGCGTGACACTTTCACCATCAACGCGGGTCTGGTGGGGCCGGATGCGCTGGCGGAGCTGGTGCAGAACGGGGCGCATAACCTGATTCGCCACCCGGATGTGCGTGGCTGGAACGGACAGATCGCCAATACGCCGGTGATCGAGGCCCTGACAGACCATATCTGGCGGGTGCCGGTCGGCGTTGTGGGCGCCATGGAAGCCGATGTGCTGCCGGCAATTTCCGTTGCTGCGGGCGACCTGCGCGATTACGTGCAGGCCGGCATGACAGTGCGCATCGGGCAGGGTTTGGACGCGGATTTCGGGGTGCCGCGCATCAGGCCGGGACTGAGCGGCGGGGATGCGTTTACGCCGGTTCGTGCCGTGTCCTGGTATGTGTTCGCCGGTGTGGATGGTCAGGCGGTCGGTTACGATCTGCTGTTGCAGACGGCCCCGTTCCGGTCTGGCCCGCATGTGTCGCCGGTGTGGGATATCGGCGAGGGGCAGGTTGGCGTCGCGGCGATCATCGACGGTATGCGGCTGACGCTGGCATATGTGGCCCAAACGCAGGAATTCCACGGCCAAAGCGGCGGATTGCACCAGTTCGGGTCGTTCTCGCTGTCGGTTCGGTTTTAACGCGGCTCGGCTCGCCGGCCTCAAATCGCCAAAAACCGAGTCCGAACCGCATCGGCCTCGGTGCGGAATACGTCGGGTGAGGCGCCATAGACGACGCGTCCCTTCACCATCACATGCAATTCGTCCGCCACGGCTTCGGCCAGCTTCATGTTCTGCTCGATCAGCAGGATCGTTACGCCTTCCAAGCACAGGCGCTGGATCACGCTT
>JAKBCJ010000114.1 GCA_021807975.1 Pseudomonadota bacterium
CCTGACCATGGACATGCGGGCCGTCCTCTGCGGCCCCCAGGCGGCACCGGTCGGCACGCACCGCAACCGGCCCTTGGTTCAGCCGCAGCACGTTATGGCTGCCGATGAACCTGGCGATGAACGGGCTGACCGGACGCTCGAACACCTCACGCGGATGGGCGGCCTGACGGATGTGCCCGTCTTCCATCACCACCATCAGGTCGGCCAACGCCATCGCCTCATCCTGGCTGTGGGTCACATGGATGAAGGTGATCCCCAGTTCGCGTTGCAGCCTCTTCAACTCCTCACGCACCTTGATGCGCAGGAACGGGTCCAGCGCCGACAGCGGTTCGTCCAACAGCAGGACACGAGGCCGGTTGATCAACGCGCGAGCCAGCGCGATGCGCTGCTGCTGGCCGCCGGACAGTTGCGCCGGCAACCGTTCGGCGAACGCGCCCATATGCACCAGATCCAGATATTCCCGCGCCCTGGCGTGACGCTCTTTCTTGGCGACGCCGCGCATCTTCAGGCTGAAGGCGACGTTGTCCAGGCAGGACATATGCGGGAACAGGGCATAGCTCTGGAACATCATCGCCGTGCCGCGCTTGATCGGCGGCAGGTCGGATACGTTCTCCCCATGGATCAGGATGTCGCCATCCGACACCGCCTCATGTCCCGCGATCATCCGCAACGTGGTGGTCTTGCCGCACCCGCTTGGGCCCAGCAGGCAGCAATAGGTGGCGCGCGGAATACGCAAGGAAATGCCATCCACCGCCAGCGTGGTGCCATAGCGCTTGGTGACACTGACCAGTTCAACGTCGAATCGATTGTCCATTATCCTGCCTTTGCAAAGGCGCGCCGGCGCTGCATCCGCAGCACAAGCAGCAATGAGAACGTGATGGCCACGAACGACACGCCGGTGGTCAGGGTGCCGATCGCGAACAAGGTGGGCGAGGTGGCGGAGGAGATCAGCGCGTAAATCTCCAGCGGCAGCGTGTTCTTGGTGCCGATCGTCAGGGTGGTGCGGGCATATTCGTCATAGGACAGGGTAAACGCGCCCATCGCCACCCCGATGATGCCCGGCAGCAGGATCGGGATCGTCACATGCCGCAGCCGCTGCCATGCGTCGGCGCCCAGATCGGTCGCGGCTTCCTCCCACGACCGGTTGAAGCGGTTCACCACGGCGAACATCGCGAACAGGCCGAACGGCAGCGTCCAGGTCAGTTGCGCCCCCAGCGCCGAGGTAAACAGCCCCGGCTCGATCCCCAGAAACTGGAAACTGAGCCCGATGCCGAAGCCGACCAGCAGGCTGGGCATCACCAGACTGGCGACGGCGAGATAGAACAAGCCCCCCGAGCCGGGAAAACGGCGCCGAAAGCCGAGGCCGGCGGCGACCGAAATCACCACCGTCAGGCTGCTAACCACCGCGGCTAGCCCAATCGAACGGGAAAACGACACGGGAATGTTGGCCATTTGCCCCGGTTGGAAAATCTCCCTGAACCAGGTCAGAGAGAATCCGACCATGGGGAAGGTCACGCCGCCATTCTCGCCCTGGAATGACAGCACGTAGATGACGAACATCGGCCCATAGAGGAACAACAGAAAGGCACCGAACAGGGTCGCCAGGGCATAAAAAGTCCACGGCCGTTTCTCGCCAATGCGTCCGGCTGCCATGTTACTTCACCAATTCCTTGCGCACATCGACGACGTTCATCATCGCCGCGACCAGGATCGCGACGAAGACCACCAGCACCATCGCGTTCGCCGATGCGGGGGGATATTCCATCGCCTGAATCTGCGTCGAAAGCATGGAGACGATGGATGCGCTCTGCCCGCCACTCATTTGCCGGACGACGAAATAGTCGCCCATGACCTGGGTGAAGACCAGGATCGAGCCCAGCGTGATCCCGGTTTTTGACAACGGAATCACGATATCGATCATGGTGCGCCAACGGCTGGCCCCGGCATCGACCGCCGCCTCCATCAACGCGGGATCGATTTTGGACAAGGAGTTGGCGATCGGCCCGATCATCAGCAGCGTGAACAGATGCACGTAGGTGACGATGACCGCAAAGTCCGAGAACAGCAGAAACGTGAGCGGGTGCGAAGTGATTCCAAGCGCCATCAGTATCTGGTTGAACGCGCCGTTGCGGCCGAGGAATGGAACCCATGCGATGGTCCGGATGATACCGGAGGTCCAGAACGGAATGGCGCACAGCAGAAACAACACGGTACGGACGACGGCGCCGCGGACGTGGAAGATCAGGAAGTAGGAGATGTTAAAGCCGAGAAACAGCGTGATTGCCCAGACAATGACCGCGAATTTCAGTGAACTGGCATAGGCCCGCCACGTCGCCCCGGTGGTGAACAATTCGCGGTAGTTATCCAGCAGAAAGGCCGGGTAAATTCCCATCCGATCGTAATCATAGAAGCTGACGATCAAGAACAGGCCTGTCGGCAGCGCGAACAGCACCACCAGGATCAGGGCCAGCGGCCCGACCTGAAACCACGATACCAGCCACGGTGGCATATGCATACGCTGGCGCCGGCCGGATTTGGCGGCCGTCCATCCGCGCAGGGCGAACGGCAGGATCGAACTCAGTCCGGCGCTGTTCATGCCGCCCGCTTGACCTCGTTGCGGGACCGCATAAGCGGCATGATACGGGTGCCGAACTGCTCCATCCCGATGACGAAATCATCGAAGGTCATCATCACACCCCGGACGCCGGGTACTTCCGCGAGCTCGTCGAGCATGCGGGCCACGGTGGCGTAGGAGCCGACGAGCACACCCTGGTTAGTGGGGAGCTTGTTGGTGCCCAGCAGGGTCCGGCGGTTGGGCTGCGCGTAGATGTCGGTGCTGGGATCGTCCCTCGCCTGTTCATCGCGATACGCCAGGGCCTCAAGGTCCGAACCGGCCTTGTAGTGTTCCCACTTCGCGTTGGCCGCGTCGTCGGTTTCATCGGCAATGATCATGGTCAGGATCAGGGCGCCGCAATCGCGCCCGGTTTCCTCGTTCGCCTTGACCAGCCGGGCGACACTGGGCGCGACGGCGGTTGGCGCGTTGTAGCCGAAGCTGGCGCAGAAATTATAGTCGGCATACTGCGCGGCATAGCGGGTGCCGGCGTCACTCTGGGCCGCGCAGATAATGGGTATTTTGCTGGTCGGCATCGGCAGGCAGCGGCAATCGTCCATCTGGAAGAAATCGCCCTTGAAGTCCGACCGCCCGGTTTCCCACAGTTCTTTCATCACCGTCACGTACTCGGCGCAATAGTCGTAGCGGCGCTTGTAGTGCTCCGCCCCCGGCCACAACCCCATTTGGGTGTATTCGCGCCGCTGCCAGCCGGAAATGATGTTCACGCCAAACCGGCCCCGGGAGATACTGTCGATCGTCACCGCCATGCGCGCGGCGATCGCGGGCGGGATAGTCAGCACGGCGCAAGTAGCGAACAGCTTGATCTTCGTCGTCGCCGCCGCCAACCCCGCCATCAGGGTGAAGGATTCCAGGTTGTAGTCCCAGAACTGCGACGGCCCGCCGAAGCCGTGAAGTTTGATCATCGACAGGGCGAAGTCGAAACCGAAGGCCTCCGCCTTATCGAGGATGGTTTTGTTCAGGTCGTAGGTCGGCTTGTATTGCGGCGATGTGGTGGAGATCAGCCAGCCGTTGTTGCCGATGGGAATGAAAACACCAAGCTGCATGGGAATACTCCGGCTTACGACGTGATGAATTCGTTCCAGCGGCGGGTCAGATAGCGGTCTTCGTCCATGACGGAGTTCCACACGGCGATGTTGCCAAGCCGCTGCCACAAGGTGCCGCCATCGCGGACATTGCCGGCTTTCTCCATCACCTTGCCGAACGGGCTGAGAATGTCGGTTTCCGCTGGCTTGCCATCGAACCAATAGGCGGCTTCCGCCGGGGTCAGGTATTTGCGGGCGGTGTCCGGCTGGGCGGAATAATAGCCCTCGCGGGCGATGAACGACCCCGGGAAGCCGGAGGTGTACCAGTTCATGTATTCGTGGAAGCAGTCCAGCTTCAGGCCATCGACATGCTTCATGACGCCCAGCGTGTAGCCCCAGCCGCGGTAGCCCTCTTTCAGTGGCTGGAAGGTGCAGGGTATCCCGCGAGAACGGACGGCGGCGACGGCCGGGGACCACATCGACTGGATAACAACCTCGCCCGAGGCCATCAGATTGACCGACTGGTCGAAGGACGACCAGAATGATCTAAACTGCCCCGAACGCTTGGTTGCCAGCATGGTATCGACGGTCTTGTCGATCTCCGCCTTCGTCATATTGCCTTTATTGCCGTACTTCATGTCGCCGCGGGCTTCGATCGCCATGGCCACGTCGATGATGCCGATGGTCGGGTTGTCCTGAATGGCCGCACGCCCCTTGAAGTCGGGGCTGAGCACATCAGCCCAGCTATCGACCTTACGGCCCACCAGATCGGGGCGGATGCCGAGTGTGTCGCCATTGGTGACGGTGGGAATGGCGGTGACGTAGTCCGTCTGGATGCCGTTGGTTGCTTTTTGGCCGGTCGCATCGGTCGCATAGAGGACCATCGTCGGGGTGATGCCCTGCTGCACGATCTTGCGGCCGTCGGGATACTCGCCCTTGGTGAACAGCGGGATGGTCTGGTCCCAGTTCTTGACCTTCGCCAGCGGGATGGCCTGGAGGATGTTCCGCCCGATCAAATAGCGCATATAGGTAAGACTGACGTCGGCACAGTCGATGGCGCTGGACTGCGACAGGAATCGGTTCAACAGATCGGCGCTTTCCACGGCCTGCATTTGCACCGTGAAACCCAGGTCCTTGGTCGCCTGTTCGGCGATTGCGGGGATGGCGGTGACCGGCGGGCCGGCGTGATGCAGCACGACGCCCTTGATGTGCTGCGCCCAGATAGTGGGGAAGCCGCGTATAGCGTCCGATCCGATCGCCGTCCCGGCGACGGTTGCGGCGCCCTTCAGCAGGCCGCGGCGGGAGATGCCTTTCGATCCGGATTGTCTGGCTCGTGACGCCATGTTGCCCTTGCCCTCGGCTGGATGCGGACCCAACGTGTTTCCGACGCTAACCCGATCTCCCACGCGCCGCAATGCAGCATGATGAATTTACGATCACTAAATTCGCTATAATTCGTTTTCGCCTTATTTGTAGGCTTATATGGTGATATAATGTGCATCTGTTGCTTATAAATTGGCATAATATTGACGCTACCCAGTTGCAGCGATCCTGCTACAAACAACCGTTGGCAATGCGCGGAGACCAATAACCATGACTGTTCTGATAGCCGGTGGCGGTATCGCCGGACTGACGGCTGCGCTTAGCCTGCATCAGATCGGTGTCGCATGCCGGGTGTTCGAAACCGTCTCCTCGCCTCGCCCGCTGGGCGTCGGCATCAATGTCCTGCCGCACGCAGTGCGCGAATTGACCGAACTCGGATTGATAGACCAACTGGCCGAAACGGCGATCCCGACCGCCGAACTCGCCTACTTCAACAAGTACGGTCAACGCATCTGGTCCGAAGCCCGCGGTCAGGACGCCGGCTACCGTTGGCCGCAATTCTCAATCCATCGCGGCGAACTGCAACTCATCCTGCTGGCCGCCGCGCGGGAGCGGATCGGCACCCATAACGTCCTGACCGGCTACCATCTGAATGGCTGGGAGGAGACCGCGACCGGCGTCCGCGCCCGGTTCACCGACAAACGCACCGGTCACCGGCACGAGGACGAGGAGGGCGACCTGCTGATCGGCGCCGACGGCATCCATTCCGTCGTTCGCGGCACGCTTTATCCCAACGAAGGTCCCCCGATCTGGAACGGCGCCATCCTGTGGCGCGGCACCACAAGGGCAACGCCCTATCTGACGGGCCGCAGCATGATCATGGCGGGGCACGAGTTCCAGAAGTTCGTCGCCTACCCGATTTCCCGCCTCGCCGCCGGCCGGGGCGAGGCGGTAATCAACTGGATTGCCGAACGCAAGTTCCGGCCCGACCATTCCTGGCGGCGCGAGGATTGGAACCGGCCGGGCGAACTGGCTGACTTCCTGCCGCAATTCGCCGACTGGCGGTTCGACTGGCTGGACGTCCCCGCCATCATACAGGGCGCGGACCAGTGCTTCGAGTACCCGATGGTCGATCGCGATCCCCTGCCCCAGTGGACCTTCGGCCGCGTCACCCTTCTGGGCGATGCCGCCCATGCGATGTACCCGATCGGCTCCAACGGCGCATCCCAGGGCATTCTTGACGCGCGGGTTCTGGCCAGGGAAATCCGCAAGTCAGGCCCCACACCGAAGGCACTTGAGGACTATGAGGCCGAGCGGCGGCCGGCGACATCGAAGATCGTACTCGCCAACCGAGCGAACGGGCCGGAGCAGGTGATGCAAATGGTTGAACAGCGCGCGCCGAATGGGTTCGCTAAGATTGAGGACGTGCTGACCCCCGCGGAGTTAGAGGGCACCGCAGCCAATTACAAACGGCTGGCAGGGTTCGATAAGGATGCCCTGAATGCTCGCGAGCCGATTGTTTAGGCGCGATTACGAGCGCCTGCTGCGCACCTCCACGCCGGCCCACCCCTCCATCACCTTGATCAAGGACGTGAAATCGGCCGGCCCCAGCCCCTGCTGTTCGGCGAACCGCCAGAGCTGGCCGACCGTTCCGTGGACCCACATCGGCACGCCCAGCGCCTCGGCTTCTTGCAGCCCCAAAACCACGTCCTTCAGCATGATCGTCAGGCTGGAACCGTAGTCGAACGTCCCCGGCAACACCGATTTGGGCACCTTCGTCAGCGTCGCACTGTTTTGCCCGGTGGACACGTTCAGGATGTCCACCATCTGGTCCGGGTCCAGGCCACCCTTTGCCCCCAGCACCAGCGCCTCGAACGCCGTCGCCATATTTGCAGCGTTAATCAGGTTGTTCACCAGCTTCATCAACTGCGCCTGGCCAGGCTTTTCCCCGACATCGAACACGTTCCTGCCAATACGTTGCAGCCACGGACGCAGTTCCTTCTTGGCCGCTTCCGGCCCGGAAACGATCACCGTCAGCGTCCCTGCCCTGGCGCCTTTCGGGCCGCCGCTGATCGGGCAATCCACCAGGGTGATCCCCTTCGCCTCCAAAACCGCCTGCACCTTGGCCTGAGCCGGGCCGCCGATGGTGGACATCTCCACATAAATCCGCACCGCGCTCCCGTTCGCCACATCCCGGGCCACCGATTCGCAGATCGTCCCGCTCGGCAGGCATGCGAAAATGATGCGCGCGGCGTCCGCGACACCGACGGGCGAGGCATGCACAATCGCCCCCTTGGCGACAAAAGATGCAAGCGCCGCCTTGTTCGGATCGAACAGGTGCAGCGTCGCCCCGGCATCCTGCAAGCGTTCGGCGATCGCTGACCCCATCTGCCCAAGGCCCAAAAATCCGAGTTCCATGATTCGTTCCTCCCGGACTGGATGATGACACGGAACGCGCTCTGCCGCAGAGTGGCGAGGTCCAATTTTGAAGGAGGAAACCAATGGGTATGCTTGACGGGAAAGTCGCGGTCGTTACCGGGGCTGGCGGCGGTATCGGGCGGGCCACCGCGATCGCCATCGCGGCGAACGGCGGCAAGGTCGTTGTCAACGACATCGGCGCAACGGTGACGGGCGAAGGCCATGATGCCGGCCCGGCGCAACGTGTCGTGCAGGAAATCGAGCAGGCCCATGGCAAGGGCATGGCCGTCGCCAACAGCGGCAGCGTGTCCAGTTGGGAAGATGCCCAGCGGATGGTGCAAGACGCAATCGATCATTTCGGTCGCATCGACATCGTGGTGAACAACGCCGGCATCCTGCGCGACCGCATGTTCCACTACATGTCGATCGAAGAATGGGACGCGGTGATCAAGGTCCATCTCTATGGCGCCTTCTACGTCTCCCGCGCCGCCATTCCGCATTTCCGCAAGCAGGAAAGCGGCTGCTACACCCACATCACCTCGACCTCCGGCCTGATCGGCAGCGTGGGTCAGGTGAACTACGGCGCCGCCAAGATGGGCATCGCCGGCCTGTCGCGGAACATCGCGATGGACATGCAGCGCTATAACGTGCGGTCGAATTGCATCGGGCCGCATGCCTTCAGCCGCATGATCGAAACCGTGCCCGGCCAGACCGAGGAGCAGCTTCAGGCCCGCGCCGCGAAAACCCGCCCGGACCATATCGCGCAGTTGATCGCGTTCCTGGGCACCGATGCCGCGTCCGGCGTGTCCGGGCAGATTTTCGGCGTGCGCGGGAACGAGGTTTACCTTTACAACCAGCCGCGCCCGATCCGCATCATGGCGCGCAACGACGGCTGGAACCCCGAGAAGCTGGCCGAACATTGGCTGCCGGCGGTGAAGAACAGCTTCACGCCGCTGGAACGGACCCGCGACGTGTACGCCTGGGATCCGATCTAAGGATCCGTGGCGAACAAACCGCCACAGTGGATGCACGGTCGCTGACCGTCATGGCGGGCGCAGGCCCGCCATCCACGCCTTTTAGCACTCAGGCGCTGAGATAACGACAGGACCACCGCTTCATGCCATCGACTCTCCGCGGCGCCGATATCGTTGTCCGCACCCTGGAACGCGCCGGCCATACGGACATTTTCACCCTGTCCGGCAACCACATCATGTCGCTGTTCGACGCCGCGATCGAAACGAAGCTGTCGCTGATGCACGTCCGCCACGAAGCCGCGACGGTTCACATGGCCGACGCGTATGGACGCTTGACCGGACGCCCCGGCATCGCCTGGGTCACCGGCGGCCCCGGCCATGCCAACGCGGTTGGCGCGCTGTTCACCGCGCTGGGCCAGGAAACGCCGATGGTGTTGATCTCCGGCCATACCGAGACCGACCAGCTCGGCCGCGGTGGCTTCCAGGAACTGCGGCAAGTCGATATGGCCGCGCCGGTCACCAAGGCCGCCTGGATGGCAATCGACACCGCCCGCGTCGGCATGGATGTCGCCAGGGCCATTCGCATTGCCACCTCCGGCCGTCCCGGGCCGGTTCATCTTAGCCTGCCGTCCGACATTCTGGACGCGACGGTACCGGAAGACGCGGTGATCTGGCCCGGGGCAGCTGACTTCGCCGATCCGGCAATCTCACTGGCCGACCCGGCGACGGACGCGATCATCGCGCTGCTGGCGACGGCGAAACGCCCGCTCGTCGTCGGCGCCCCCGCGCTGGCGACCCGGCGGGGGCGCGACCTGCTGCGCCGGATCGAGCAGACTTTGACCATACCGGCCTGCCTCAGCGAGGGGCCGAGAAGCTTCAACGACGCCAGCCTGGGCGCCTATGCCGATGTCGCAAGGCGTGCCGACATGGTGGTGCTGCTGGGCAAACCCCTGGACTTCACGCTGAAATTCGGCGGGGCACCGTTCGCGCCCGACTGCCGCTTCATCGCCATCGACCCCGACGGGGCGTTGCTGGACCGGGCCGCGCGGTTCAAGGGACCGATGCTGGCATTCGGCTGTGTGGCAGACACCTATCCTGCCGGCGAGGCCCTGATCAGCCGAGGCTCTGGCAAGGTCTCCGGCGATCCCGCCTGGTTCGCCGATGCCCGCGCCTGCTTCGACGACCGCCCCGCTGCGTGGAAAGACCTGGTTTCCCAGACCCCCGGTAAACTGCACCCGGCCCAGGTGTTCAACACGCTGCAACCGTACCTGTCCCGGCACCAAGACAGCGTGCTGATCTGCGACGGCGGCGAATTCGCACAATGGGGCCAAAGCATCCTGCGCAACGACCGGCGGATGATCAACGGCGTTGCCGGGTCGATCGGGTCTTCGCTGCCGATGGCCGCCGGGGCTCGGGTTGCCGAACCTGTCGCGCCGGTATTCGCCGTCATGGGCGACGGAACCTTCGGCTTCCATATGTCAGAGATCGAAACGGCGGTTCGGCTCAGCCTGCCCTATATCGCCATCGTCGGCACCGACTGCCGCTGGAACGCCGAATACAATCTGCAGGTCCGCGACTATGGCCCGAACCGCACGCATGGCTGCGAACTCAATCCCACCCGTTACGACCTGGTTGCCACGGCGCTGGGCGGGCACGGCGAACTGGTGGAAAACGCCGCGGACCTTGCCGGTGCCATCGACCGGTCATTGGCCAGCGGCAAGCCCGCCGTCATCAATGTGATGATCGAAAGCATTCCATCGCCAGTCATCAAGCGCTGACGAGGTACACAACACCGTAATTATACCGGCCGGAACATCCGGGCACGGTTTCGTGTTGCCCGTGAACAAGGGGCGGAGCGTTATCCTGACGCGCAATGCGTAAGGAGACTACCGCATGAGGAAGCTCGCCGCCGTCGCCCTTCTGTTCGCCAGCACGTCGGTTTCGGCTATGGCCGCGCCTTATTGCCTGCAAATCACAGGCGCCGCGCCAATGTGCATGTACACGGACGGCAACCAGTGCCAGAAGGACGCCACACGGCAGAACGGCTCATGCATCCCCAATCCGGCGGAAATAACCATGCCCACCAGCCGTATCGGCGAGTATTGCATGATGCTGCCGATCGGCTTCACCCATTGCGGCTATGCCGACGGTAACACTTGTGCCCGCGACGCGCTGGAGCAGCATGGCGTCTGCGCGAAAAGCGCCGGGGCCAACCCGCCGCAGATACCAGACCCGTTCGTCCCCAACGCCGGGCGGTAACCTCCCCCTTCGTCCCCAGCGGTTGACGCTGCAAACCCCGGGCGGCACGGTACCTTCAATGACAGGAGGAAACCGATGGCACGTCCGTTCGAGGGTATCCGCATCATCGACATCACCCATGTGCTGGCCGGCCCTTTCGCCGCCTATCAGCTCGGTTTGATGGGCGCCGATGTGATCAAGGTCGAGGATCCGAATGATCCCGACCAGAGCCGCGATTCCGGCACCGATCACGACCTGAACCATGCCGGCATGGGTACCGGATTCCTGACCCAAGGATCCAACAAGCGCGCCATCACCCTGAACCTGAAGACCGAGCAGGGGCGGACGATCCTGAAGAAGCTGGTGGCGACGGCGGACGTGCTGGTCGAGAACTACCGGCCCGGTGCGTTCGAGGCCCTGGGCCTGGGCTACGATGACCTTCGCAAGATCAACCCCAGACTGATCTACGCGTCGTTCTCGGCATTCGGCCAGGGTGGCCCGAAGCGTATCCGCACCGCCTATGACCATGTGATTCAGTCCACCTCCGGCATCATGGCAATGACCGGCACGCCAGAGGTCAACCCAATCAAGATCGGCGCCCCGGCGATCGACTATGCCACCGGCACCATGGGCGCCTATGCCCTGTCCGCTGCCCTGTTCCAGCGAGAGCGCACGGGTCAGGGGCAGCGCGTCGATATGGCGATGCTGGATGTCGCGATGATCCTGATGGCCAGCCACGTCACCGGCTATCTGCGCAACGGCAGGCACCCCAAACCTAACGGCAACAGGATGCCACATGCCACATCCATGGCATACC
>JAKBCJ010000638.1 GCA_021807975.1 Pseudomonadota bacterium
AGGGCGACTTTGGGTTGCGGCATGGACGTGCCCTTAAAATATTATGATGAAAGTTTGTCAGCATGCCGCCGGAAGGTCAATCCCGCCGGCTGCTCCGGGCGGGGGCGGTTGATCTGCGTCAATGTGACTTTTTTGTATTACGTCAACATGAATTTACAAATTGGAGGGGCGACGGTGCGTATAGTCCTGATACATCCGAATTATCACTCCGGCGGTGCCGAGATCGCTGGTAACTGGCCTCCGGCTTGGGCGGCCTATCTGACCGGGTCGCTGAAGCAGGCCGGGTTTCACGACGTTCGTTTCATCGACGCGATGACCAATAACCTGTCGGACGATGCGTTGCGGGCAATGCTGGCGGCCGAAGCGCCGGATATCGTTGGCGCAACCGCGATCACCCCCTCGATCTACAAGGCCGAAAGCGTGCTGCGGATCGCCAGGGAACTGCATCCGAATGCGGTCACGGTTCTGGGCGGCATCCATGCCACCTTCATGTATCAGCAGGTGTTGACCGAAGCCCCGTGGATCGACGCGATCGTGCGCGGCGAAGGGGAGGAAATCCTGATCGATCTCGTCCGCTGCATCGACCGGGGGTGTTGGCCGGCGGACCGGCACGCAATCAAGGGCCTTGCCTTCACCGATGCCGGCCAAATCGTGGCGACCGCGGCGGCACCGACGGTCAAGGACCTGGACGCCATCGATCCGGACTGGAGCATCCTGGAATGGGACAAATACAAGTACATCCCCATGAACGCCCGCGTCGCCATTCCGAACATGGCCAGGGGTTGCCCGTTCACCTGCTCGTTCTGCTCCCAGTGGAAGTTCTGGCGGGATTACCGCATCCGGGACCCGCGAAAAGTCGTTGATGAAATCGAGAACCTGTTCAAAACGCACGACGTCCGGTTCTTCATCCTGGCGGACGAGGAACCGACGATCAACCGCAAGAAGTTCATCCAGTTTTGCGAGGAACTGATCGCGCGCGGTCTGCCGCGACATATCCAATGGGGCATCAATACCCGCGTCACCGATATCCTGCGCGACGAGGCTTATCTGCCGCTGTATCGCAAGGCCGGTCTGATCCACGTCTCCCTGGGCACCGAGGCTGCCGCCCAGATGAAGCTGGACCGGTTCAACAAGGAAACCAAGGTCGCCGACAACAAGAAGGCAATCCGTTTGCTGCGGGAGGCCGGCATCGTCGTCGAGGCGCAGTTTATCGTCGGTCTGGAGAACGAAACGGCGGAAACACTGGAAGAGACATATCGGATGGCGATGGACTGGAAGCCCGATCTGGCGAACTGGTCGATGTACACGCCATGGCCGTTTACCGATCTGTTCCGCGAACTAAGCGACAAGGTAGAGGTCTTCGACTTCGAAAAATACAATTTCGTCACGCCGATCCTGAAGCCGGAGGCAATGGAGCGGGGCGAACTGCTCGATCGGGTCATGAACAATTACCGCCGCTTCTACATGTACAAGGCCTTCTTCTCCTATCCGTGGTCCGGTTCCGGCCAGCGCCGGCGCTACTTGCTGGGTTGCCTGAAGGCGTTTCTGAAATCCGGCTTCGAGCGGAAATTCTACGATTTGGGCAAGGTCGGCTACTGGGGGCCGCAATCGCGCAAGAAGGTGGACTTCCATTTCGACGCCAACCGCACCGCCGCACCGGCCCGCGCCGGGGAATGGGTTGCCGCGGCCGACGGCACGCGCAAGGCGATGGCCAGGATTCCGGTCTCGGCCATGGCTTGCGGCACCAGCGGTCATCGGACGGACGCGGACCATGCCGCACACTGACTGTGCGAAAATCGGTTCGAACGCGGTGATTCAGCTTGCCGCCGCACTCCGGACGGCCGGTGGCGAAAATCTGTGCGCCGAGGTGTTCGCTGCCGCTGGGGTATCGTCCTGGCTGCTGTCGCCGCCCGACGGAATGATCGATCAGGCGCCGGTCGCCCGGTTGCACAGGACCGTTCGGGCCTTCGCATCTGCCACCGGCATGGCCGGCGTTTTGACGGAGGCGGGCAGGCTGACCGCCGACTATCTGCTTGCAAACCGAATCCCGTCGCCAGTGCAAGCGAGCCTGCGCCATCTGCCGGATCGGATAGCGGCCCGCGCGCTGGCGGCGGCGATCCGCTCGCACGCCTGGACCTTTGCCGGGTCCGGGCGGTTCGCGGTGCGGAATGGATCGCCAACGGTGTTCGAAATCGCCGGCAATCCGCTGTGTGCCGGCGAACACGCGGCGGCGCCGGTCTGCGCATGGCACGCCGCGGTCTTCGGACGGCTGTTTCGCGCACTGGTGTCGGATCGAACCCGGGTCACCGAGGATGCCTGTTCGGCCAGCGGGGATGAGGTTTGCAGCTTCGTCGTCGATTGGCGCCCCGAATGGTACCCGCATCGATCCCTGTGAGAACGGCCGCGCCTTGTGTCATAAGCACCCGATCGGGGATGGCGGAGACGAATGGATGCAGGCCTCGCTTTGGGATTGGAACGTCGCGGTGTTCTGCCGGAACGAGCAAGCCTCGATCGGCCGCTGCATCGAAAGCATTGCACGGGCCGGGCGCGGCAGGCGTACGCTGATCACTCTGATCGTCAACGGTT
>JAKBCJ010000639.1 GCA_021807975.1 Pseudomonadota bacterium
CCTGTCATCCCACCTGTCATCCCCTTGGGCGGGCCGCTGGGCGGGCCGCTGCCGACGCCCCTCGGCGCGCTGTTCGACCGCCCGGTGGTGGTGGTGCATCCCGGCGCCGGGAACGCGATGAAGCAATGGCCGGCATCGCATTTCATCGCCCTTCTGGGGTTGATCCTGGCGCGCCATCCGGTGCGGATTCTACTGATCGGCGGCGCGGAGGAGGCCGCGGTGGCGGCGGCGGTCGCGGCCGGGCTCGGAGATCCGGATCGCGTCGGCTCGGCGGTTGGACAACTGGGACTGGGCGCGCTGCCAGGGGTTCTGGCGCGCTGTGCCCTGTTCATCGGCAACGACAGCGGGCCGAAACATATCGCCGCCGCCCTGGGCGTGCCGACGCTCGGCATCCATTCGGGCACGGTGGACCCCGCGGAATGGGGGCCGCTTGGGGATACGGCGATGGCGGTGGCGCGCGCGATGAGCTGCGCGCCCTGTTATCTGAACCGTCCCAAAGACTGCCCGCGGGACCTGGTCTGTATCCGCGGGATCGCACCGGGAGCCGTGTACCGGCTGGTGCGCCCGATTCTGGCCGCGTTGGCCCCGCCCGCGGTCCCGCGCCGGCGGCGCCGCGCGCCGGCGCGGTAGCCGGTGCGCGCCGGCGTGGAAACCGGTATCAAAGCTCAGGCTACCCCGGGGAGAAACCGCCCATGATCGGAAGCTACGTCCATGGCGCCAGCGACATCCCGCTGCTCGGCCAGACCGTCGGCGCGAATTTCGCCGCGACCGTCGCACGCTGGCCCGACCGCCCCGCCCTGATCGTGCCGCCGCGGGACGTACGCTGGAGCTACGCCGAACTGGCCGCGCGCGTCGAGGACTTCGCCGCCGGCCTGCTCGCCTTGGGGCTGAAGCCGGGCGACCGGGTTGGAATCTGGTCGCCCAACAACCCGGAATGGGTGGTCACCCAGTTCGCCACCGCGCGTGCCGGGCTGATCCTGGTCAATATCAATCCGGCTTATCGCCTGACCGAGCTGGAATATGCGCTGAACAAGGTGGGCTGCCGGGCGCTGGTGACCGCGACCGCATTCAAATCCTCGGACTATGTCGGGATGCTGGGAACACTGGCGCCGGAACTAGCGACCGCCCGGCCCGGGGCGCTGGCGGCGGCGCGGTTGCCGGACCTGCGCACGGTGATCCAGATCGGCGGACCTGCGGCGGCCGGCACGATCACATTCGCCGCCGTGACCGGCGATGCGGCAAGCCGGACCCGGCTGGCGGAGATCGAAGCCGGATTGCAGTTCGACGACCCGATCAACATCCAATTTACCTCCGGCACCACAGGCGCGCCCAAGGGGGCGACCCTGACGCACCACAACATCGTCAACAACGGTTATTTCATCGGCAAAGCGATGCGCCTGACCGAGCAGGATCGGCTGTGCATCCCGGTGCCATTGTATCATTGTTTCGGCATGGTGTTGGGGAATCTCGCCTGCACCACGCATGGCGCGGCGATGGTCTATCCCGGGGAAGGGTTCGACCCGTTGGCCACGCTGCGGACGGTTGCGGAGGAGCGCTGCACCGGGCTGCATGGTGTGCCGACGATGTTTATCGCCGAGCTCGATCACCCTGAGTTTAAACAGTTCGACCTGTCGCATCTGCGCACCGGCATCATGGCCGGCTCCCCCTGTCCGATCGAGGTGATGCGCCGCGCGGTGTCCGAGATGCACCTGTCCGAGATCACGATCGCCTATGGCATGACCGAGACCAGCCCGGTCAGCTTCCAGACCACCGCGGACGACCCGCTGGAACGCCGCGTATCCACGGTGGGGCGGATCCACCCGCATGTGGAGGTGAAGATCGTGGATGCGGGCGGCCATATCGTTCCGCGCGGGGCCACCGGCGAATTATGCACCCGCGGCTATCCGGTGATGCGCGGCTACTGGGGCGATCCCGAGCGCACCGCGGAGGCGATCGACCCCGCGCGCTGGATGCACACCGGCGACCTGGCCACGATCGACGCCGAGGGCTACTGCAACATCGTAGGCCGCATCAAGGATATGATCATCCGCGGCGGTGAGAACGTCTATCCGCGCGAGATCGAGGAGTTCCTCTATCGCCACCCGAAAATCCAGGACGTGCAGGTGTTCGGCGTGCCGGATGCGCGATTCGGCGAGGAGATCGCCGCCTGGATCAAACCACGCCCCGGCGAGCGCCTGACCGCCGAGGAGGTCGCAACGTTCTGCCGCGGCCAGATCGCGCATTTCAAGGTGCCGCGGCATATCCGCTTCGTCGACGAGTTCCCGATGACGGTGACCGGCAAGGTGCAGAAGTTCCTGATGCGCGAACGGATGGCGGCCGAGCTTGGCGTGGCGGAGGCAAAAACCGCCTGACCGAGAGTGACCGGACAGCGGGACTGTAAAAGTATTTACGTATAGCGCAATATTCCGCGTCCTTGCACCCGCATGTGTAAAATGTTTACTGACCCGACTCGGCCGGCGAATCGTTGATTGGCATCAATGACTGTCAACGCAAAGTAGAAATGTCCCCTCTTTGCCCCAAGTAGAAATGTCCCTTGTGGCGGTGGAGGCTGCGGCACGCTGAGG
>JAKBCJ010000115.1 GCA_021807975.1 Pseudomonadota bacterium
GGATTGGTGTTGCCCCTGTTTTCGTTGCCGTCTGCTATCGGCCATGTGCCGGTGGTGACGGTTGGGGTGGCCGGTATCATCCTGCTGCCCGTAGCGCGTGTTCTAATGATGTTTCTCTCATTTCTTCATGCGCGGGACTTTATCTTCGCTGGCATTGCCAGCTTTGTGCTGGCCATTATCGTCCTGTCCTTCGTCATCGGTGCAGTCACGGACTAGGAGAATCCGCTGCTGATTGCCTCGTCGATATGGCCGCGGACATGGGACAGCTTGGTTCGAAATCGCAAACCAAGCCCGGCGGATTGCCCGTAACGTCGCGGCTCCTTCGCGAGCACGAGGTGCTGACGCTGGAGATGCCCGACAAGGATGGGGCGGATGTGCGGGTGCCGAGTGGGCGGAAATGTTTTAGGGCTGTGGGCCTTGATTTTTGCGGACAATATGTATCTCAAATGCGCCACATATTGTGGCGTTGGGCTTGGAAAGGATCGAACATGGCTGCTCAGACCTCAATGCTGCATGTGCGCGTCGATAACCAACTCAAGGCGCAAGCGGCGGAAAAGCTCGCTGGATTTGGGCTTACGGTTTCCGATGCAGTACGTATTCTGCTGACACGGGTCGTCAAAGAGGGCGCGTTGCCGGCGGGGTTCACGGCGGATAATGAAGCCTATGACGAATGGTTTCGTGCCAAGGTGCGGGAAGCGTTGGCGGACACGCGCCCGGCCGTCTCCCACGAGCAGGCGATGGAGGATGCCCACGCGCTGATCGACTGAAAGCGCCGTTTGCATGCTGATCCTTGAATGGCGTGCGACAGCCAGGGCCGACTTGCTGTCGATTGTCGATTACATATCCGATGAAAATCGCGATGCCGCCCAACATCTGAAAGACGAGATCGAGACCAAGGTGTCCCATTTGCGCGAACATCCGAAGCTCTACAGGCCCGGCCGGGTTGCGGGAACACGAGAGATGGTTGTCCGAGCGAATTACATGGTGGTCTATGCGGAGAGCGCCCGGTCTGTTTCTATTCCGCGCGTCCTGCACACCGCCCGGGAATGGCCGCCGAACCGGTAACTGGTTCTGGTCGGAATCTGACCCAGCGCCGTTCCCGAGTTGTAGAGCCTACCGCGGTCCTGCCTGTTGCCCGCGCTCAAAGCCCAAGCGCATCCCGGATGATCCGAGCGCTTTCCATGGGGGTGGTCATCGTGGTGTCGATCTTTAGGTCATAGACGACGCCGCGGTGGACGCGGTCATATTGCCCGCGCGCCAAGCTGATCGCGCGCTCCACGACGGGGCCGGTCTTGATGGCAATGGACGGCGAAGCCCGTTGCTCGACGGTGTCGAGGATTGGGCGATACGGATATTGCCAAGAATTCCCGCTGTCGTCATTGTCCTGGTGTACAGGAACAGCGGACAGCCGCGGGTAGCCGCGGACGATAGTATGTGGGGGTCGGTAGCATGGGAAAAGAGGGCCAGGACGCCCATCGCGTCAGCGTGACTTTCTCGCGTGCCCAACACGTCGAGCTTGAGCGGATTGCCCGGAAGCAGGGCATGAAAGTCGCCTGGGTGGTGCGCCGGGCGGCGGAGCGTCTTATCGAGCAGGAGAACGGCGGGCCGCTGCTGCCGCTCGACTTCGGGCAGGCCCATGCGTAGCGCTGAAATCTTTGCTGGATGCGGCGGTCTGGCCATGGGGCTGTCGCGTGCCGGGTTCGAGCATGCACTGATGGTCGAGTGGGATGAGAACTCGGTCGCAACCGTAAGGCACAACAAGGATCGCCGCGTCGGTCACGTCGCGGCCTGGCCGATTGAACAGAAAGACGTCCGCGAGGTCGATTGGACGGCCCATCGAGGCAATTTGGCGCTGGTGTCGGGCGGCCCGCCATGTCAGCCTTTCGCCATCGGCGGCAAGAAGAAGGGGCACGCGGACCGCCGGGACATGTGGCCAGAGGCGGTTCGCGCCATCCGCGAGGCCCGGCCGGACGGGTTTCTGTTTGAGAATGTGCGGAACCTGGCGAGCCCGACGTTTCGGCCGTATCTGGACTGGATCATCGCGTGCCTGCGCCGTCCGGATGTGGTCCGCCGGGAGGCCGAGAGTCACGCGGAGCACCTGGAGCGCCTGGAATCGAGCAGGCGGGCGCGCGCCTTCGAAGTCATCTGGCAAGTGGTGAACGCGGCCGACTACGGCGCCCCGCAGATACGGCACCGGGTCCTGATTCAGGGGTTGGCCAAAGGGCTGCGTGCGATGCCAGAGCCCCTGGCGCCAACGCACTCACGCGATCGGCTGTTGTGGGATCAGTGGGTGACAGGGGATTATTGGATATTGCATGGCCTGAGGCCGCCCGCCGAACCCAACGATGGGGACGCGGCCCGCGTCGCCGCCCTTCGGCGATCGAAGACGCGGCCAACGGGCAAGCCGTGGGTCACGGTGCGCGACGCCATCGCTGGCCTGGGTGAGCCGGATGGCAAAGACTGTCATGTCTTCCAGCCCGGCGCCCGCGGCTATCCGGGGCACACCGGCAGCATCCTGGACATGCCATCCAAGGCGCTGAAGGCCGGCGATCATGGCGTGCCCGGGGGCGAGAACATGATCCGGTTCGCCGACGGATCAATGCGCTATCTGACAATGCGTGAGGCGGCCCGCCTCGTTGGCCTGCCAGACGCCTACCAGTTCCCACGGTCCTGGACGGAGAGCATGCGCCAACTCGGCAACGCCGTCCCAGCGCAACTAGCTGAGGTGGCCGGGCGACATATGCGTACGCAACTTGAGTCGGCGCGCGCGCGACAGGCCGCTGAAGATACGGCGGCGTGAGGCGCCCCTCCCCGGGCGCGGCGGTGGGAACGTCAGGCGCCGTCGGGCCGCATGCCTTAACCGGTATAGGCGGCTATGACGAGTTCGAGATCGATATCGAAGAAATTCTGCGGCAGCAGTTACCGAAGTTCTTTCAGGACATGCCATCGGCGCCCTTGACGCTTGGTAATGTCGATGCATTGCCAGAGCGAGCCAAAGGCGCCTACGTACTATTCCTCGACGATTTCCCTGTATATGCCGGTAAAACCGACACTAGGCATGGCTTTCGCGACCGGCTCGGGCGGCACGCGTGGACGGTGCAAGGCCGGGTCAATCTTGATCCAAGCCGCTTGTCGTTCAAGGCCGTCAGAATCATGGTGTTCTCGGCGTTCGACGCTGAGGCACTTCTGATATCGGAAATGAAGCGCATCAACCCCAAGGCGCTCCCGTGGAATAATTCCGGCTTCGGGTCCAACGACCCGGGCAAGAACCGCGATAGCCAGCAGCCCGCTGATTTCGACCAATGGTATCCGGTGGATATCGACTTCATGATGCACGATCTGCCCATAAGTGATATCAGTCTGGCCGATTTTTTCGGTGTGGTGAAGCAACGACTTCCATTTTTATTCCGCAATGCGCCCATTCCGGCCGATGTGATGGTCACGAACACAAACGATAAGGCAACGCTTCGCCAGATACTGAAGATGGCGGTTGGCGTACTGCCCCCCGGCTGGCAGGTGACGGTCCTGCATGGGCGCGTTATCATCTACCAAGAGAAACGCGATTACGAATTCAAGCTTGAGGTGATGCGGTCCTGACGAATCCGGCCCGTTCGGCACAGATGGCATTGGTCAAAGGAAAGAACACCAAGCCCGAGATGCGCGTCCGGCGCGCTCTCCATGCCGCGGGTTTGCGTTACCGGTTGCACGACAAGCGCCTCCCGGGGCGGCCCGACATCGTGTTTCCGTCGCGCCGGATCGCCGTAGAGGTTCGCGGTTGCATGTGGCATCAGCATCCCGATCCGGACTGCAAGCTGGCACGCATGCCCAAGAGTCGTCTGGACTTCTGGCGCCCGAAACTGGAGGGCAATGCCGCGCGTGACCGTCGGCATGAGGCAGATCTCAGGGCGATGGGCTGGCGGCTCATCGTGGTATGGGAATGCGAGATTGGCAACGAATCCCGAATTCAGGGCGTCATTGACGAGGTACGAAGCGCTCCGGCAAATGTCGGCGGCATCAGCGACAGGCGTGCGGGCACCGTTCCCTGAGGCGTCGAAGTAACGCCCCGGCCGGGAACCAAGCCCGGCCGGCATCCCCAAACTCGTCCTTACTTCACAACCGCGATCTGCTCGCGCCGCAACTGCACCGTTAGCTCGTCCAGCGCCTTGCCGACGCGGTTGAGCAGCTCATCGACTTCATCCTTGGTAATGATCAGCGGCGGGCTGAAGCACAACACGTCGTTCAGCACAGTGCGGGCGATGACGCCGTTCTCCTCGCACAATTTCGCCAGACGGCCGCCGACTTTCGCCTTCGGGTCGAAGTTCGTGTGGGTCGCCCGATCCGCCACCAGTTCCATCGCCGCGATCAGGCCCGCGCCGCGGACCTCGCCCACCAGCGGATGATCGCCGAAGCGGCGCCTCAGTTCGGACTGCATATGCGGCCCGACCTGTCCGACATGGGTGCCCATGTCCAACTCATCGTAGATTTTCAACGTCTCGATCGCCACGGCGGCCGGAACCGGGTGGCCGGAGTAGGTGAAGCCGTGGCCGAACGTGCCGACGGTGTGGCTCTCTTTCGCCAGCGCATCGAACACGAACTGGTTCACCATCACCGCGCTGATCGGCAGATACGCCGACGACAGCGCCTTCGCGCACACAAGGATATCGGGCACGATGGTCTGCGACTGGCTGCCCCAATAGGTGCCGGTGCGCCAGAAGCCGCAAATCACCTCATCGACGACCAGCAATACATCGTATTTCTTCAGCACGGCCTGGATCTTCGGGAAGTAGCCGCGCGGCGGCAGGATCACCCCGCCGGCGCCCATGATCGGTTCGGCCCACATGGCCGCCACCGTCTCCGGGCCTTCGTCCAGGATCAGCTTTTCCAGTTCGTCCGCGCAGCGTGTGGCGAATTCGTCCTCCGTCTCGCCGGGCAGGGCGCCGTGGTAGAAGTGCGGCGTGATCGTGTGCAGGAACCCCGGCAGCGGCACGTCGAAGCTGCGGTGGTTGGACGCCAGCCCGGTCAAAGACGCCGACCCTATGGTGATGCCGTGATAACCCTTCACCCGGCCGATGATCTTCTTCTTGGTCGGGCGGCCCAGTGCGTTGTTCAGATACCAGACCATCTTGATGGCTGAGTCGTTGGCCTCGGAGCCGGAGTTGGCGAAGAACACCTTGCTCATCGGCACCGGGGCGCGCTGGATCAGCATTTCCGCCAGGTCGATCATCGGTTCGTGGGATTTGGCGGTGAACGCGTGGTAGAACGGCAGCTTACGCATCTGCGTGACCGCGGCCTGCACCAGGCGTTCGTTGTCGAAACCCAGCGCCGCGCACCACAGGCCGGCAACGGATTCGATATATTCCTTGCCGGACTCGTCCCAAACCCGGACGCCCTTGCCGCGGGAGATGACGATGGGGCCAACGGTTTTATGCGCCTCCAGGTCGGTATAGGGGTGCAGCACGTTGGCGATGTCGCGGGCGGCGGCGGAGTTCGCGCCGAACGGTGGGGGCGGTGCCATGGGTAGACTCCTGCTTGGGACTGTGTTCGGAAAAGCCTAGACCCTTTGCCGGCGATGGGGAACAAGCGGTTGAAACCGATCCGGCGCCAGCATGGGCCGACCCATATTAACTGGACGTCGGGGAACGTATGCGGTGACGGTCAATCGGCGGGTGACCGTTTCAAAGCAGGTGCGTGATTCGCCGCGCGTGGTTGCGGCTGCAACCGATCCATCCTGCGTTGACACCCGGGGGCGCACGCGGCCGCCCGGACCTATGCTGTGCTATCAGCGACGCCCGACGTCTGGCGCATAACGTCCCGACCTCGCGGCTGATCGTTCCGGCCGGGTCGGACCACTAGCCGAGGGCAGCGAACCAAGTTACGCATTGTCCAACGTCCATAAGGATACCGCGCCATGTCCAAGCCGCTGTTGTTCACCCCGCTGCAAATCAGAAGCGTCACGCTGAAAAACCGCATCGTCGTCGCGCCCATGCACCAATATGCGGCGAAGGAGGGCTTCGCGACCGACTGGCATCTGATGAACGCCGGTAAATACGCCGCCGGCGGCGCCGGCCTGATGATGGTGGAATCCACCAAGGTAGAACGCCGCGGCGCCGGCACCGTCGGCGACCTGGGGTTGTGGAAGGATGAGTTCATTCCTGGCCTGAAGCGCATCACCGATTTCATCAAGGCCCAAGGCGCCACCGCCGCCATCCAAATCGGCCATTCCGGCCGCAAGGCTCGGTTGACCCGCCCGTGGGAGGGTCAGGTTCCACTGACCGCCGACCATCCGGAGATGTTCGACTGGGAAGGCTGGGATCTGGTGGCCCCCAGCGCCATCCCGCACAGCGATCGCATGCCGATGCCGCGCGCGTTCAGCCGCGACGAAATCCCGCAGGTCGTCGGTCATTTCGGCGACGCCGCCGCCCGCGCCCATAAGGCCGGGTTCGATATCCTGGAAATCCACGGCGCCCACGGCTATCTGGTGCACCAGTTCCTCTCCCCCGTCGCCAACCGGCGCAATGACGAATATGGCGGCTCCGACTCCAACCGCATGCGCTTCGCCCTGGACGTCGCCGAGTGTGTCCGCGCCAACTGGCCGCTGGACAAGCCGCTGTTCATGCGCCTGTCGTGCGAGGACGATGCCGGCTGGGGGCCGGAACAAAGCGTCGTGCTGGCGCGCGAACTGAAGCTGCGCGGGGTGGACGTCATCGATTGCAGCGGCGGCGGCATACTCGAACGCTCACCGATGGACAGTGTCAGGGCCAGGAAATACGGCTACCAGGTGCCCTATGCTGAAAAACTGCGTCAGGAGGCGGGAGTCATGACCATGGCGGTCGGTCACATCGTCCACGCGGACCAGGCGGAGGCCATTCTGGCGTCCGGCCGAGCGGACCTGATCGCGATGGCGCGGGAGATGATGTACAATCCGAACTGGGCGATGGACGCCGCGCAGAAGCTGGGCGCGGATCCCGATTTCGCCAACAACCCGCCGGCGCTGGGCTGGTGGCTGGGCAAACGCGCGAAATCGGCGTTCGAGGGTGTGCCTTCGACCTATAACCGCGGGGTCATGGCGGACGTAGAATAAACCGCCCTGGCACCGCATCATCGCGCCGGCAGACTGTATAGCGCATCAATAGCGGCCGCTGGGTGCCATCAATTGGTTGCCTTCCTGGAATCGAAGCCCAGGAACCCGACGGCCGGCAATGGCGTGCCGCCGTCGTTGGCGAACAGTTTGGGTGTTACGACAGGCTTGCGTGGCACCGCAACGCGGGCCGTAATGGCGGCCTTAGGTGACGGCTTGGCAGTCTGCCCAACCTTGACCGCAGCCGCCTGACCCCGCGCGGGGGCGGAGGCGGCCGCGTCGGCAGTGTCACCGCGAATCGACAGCAGCAGGAATGAGATATCGTTGCGGCCGAGATCGACCGACAGCTCCATTGGCGTCATGCCGAGGATATTGACAGCGTCCAGTTCGGCGCCCCGGTTCAGTGCATCGCGGGCGGCAGAGAGATCACCGCGGTTGATGGCGTCGAACAGCGCCTCATTGGGTGACATGTCGCCCGAGGAACGCGTCGCGGGTGCGGCCGGGGCGCGCGCCTTGTCGCCCGGCACGGCTTCCGGTGCCGGTAAGGCTGGCGTGTCCGCTTCTTGCTTTGAGGCCGTCGAATGGCCGCCGCTGCCCAACTGCGGGCCGTTCCCGCCCCCGCCTATCTGCGCGAACGCGCCCGTGGCCGATGCCAGGCACACGCCCAGCCCGAGGGCAATCGCCGCCGCCGAGGCGCGGATGGCGTTCGACGGAGCGGTTCGCAACCCGCAAAGCGTGGTGGCCCTTAGCTTCATAGCGTCCGCCGTCCTTGGAAACCGTTAAGGCGGGCTTTTACTCCAGTTTGGTCAAGACATTGCAACCCGAAAATCGCCCTGTCCGGCAAACCGCCGTGGTCGAACCGGGATTGTCATGCACCGGTCGCCCCGCGGCCTGTCATTGACGCGGGCCACAGATTCGTCAGTAAGCGGTGTCGCTGTGTGGGGGACCCATGTGCCGCTACTGGTGGCGTGAACCCGCGCGGCGGCATCAGGCCCGGGCGACGGCGTGATCAACTCCGGTTGAGCAGCACAAATCCGGCATTCAAATAGGCCGCGTAAAGGCACCACGCCGCATAGGGCAGCATCAAAACAGCCGCGGCCGGGCGCACCCGGCGGAACGTGCGTAGGGTCAGTGCGACCAATACCAGCAGCGCGGCCATAACGGCCATCGCCAGCCTTGGGCTGTGCAGCCCGAAAAATGCCGGCGCCCACAGCGCATTCGCCGCCAGTTGCCAGCCCCACAGCCGTACGGCGCGGGCTGCCCCAAGCCGCTTCCACACCAGCCATCCAGCAGTGCCCACCATCACATACAGGATAGTCCAGACCGGCCCGAACACCCAGTTTGGCGGCGTCCCCGGGGGTGCGTGCAGCGTCGGATACCACGTATGCACCACCCTGGCGGTCATCGATCCGCCAACCACGCCAACCAGCAGGCACAGACCGATGAACCCAACCAGCGCCAGCGCAGGCGAAATGGGCACGGACGAACCGGGGAACGAGCCGCCGCCATTGGGTCCGGATTGCTGGAAGACACGCCTCCTGTTCGGCATGGTTAACACCGATGATCCGGAGTTAGCCACATACGCGCCGCCCGGGAAAGCCGGAAGTTTACCCGCCAGCGGTTCCGCCTACGATTGAATCGTCGGTGCAACATCTGTTGGTTGAAGGGGCCAATGGCCAAAGTTGGGGATTCGCGGCAGACCGGAATGGCGAATCCGGACGCTTCTGTAAGGTCTTGCGGTCTCAATATGTTTGGCACGATCGCCGATAGTCAGGCCGGTTTCTGGTCCCTTGGCGGCATATGGGCCGACACCACGACCGCGCATGGCCAGTTGATGCTTGCCGATCTGGGAGGGGGGCCGAGTTCGCGCGTGTGAGGTGGTCCGGTAAATCCGGACAGATTGTTAAGCTCGGTTCGCCCCCAAGGAGGGCGAACCCGATGTCGGGCACACGGAAACGGTACAGTGCGGATTTCGAAGCGAAAGTTGCTCTTGAAGCCCTGCGTGGCGAGCTGACGGCGGCGCCACTTGCGACGAAGCACGGGATCCACCCGAGGAGAATGAACCGACGACGAGAATGGCGGCCTGAGATGAACCGGAACCGAGCTTAAAGAGGCCGCGAAACTGTCCGGCGAAGGGGGACCGCGTCAGTAAGCTCGTAAGGATGGGGCCTCGCTATCTACGGTGTCGTTCGTCCAACAGCGCTGCCGGACCAGGCTGGAGCGGTGCAGAGATCGCCAACCGCCTAAATTCGCCGAAAGCGGAAATGCGCAGGGCGCTCACACCGGGTACACCGCTACCGACGAGGCCAACCGAGCTTTTGTGCGCGATCGAGAGAACTTTGCACGACGGCGCGATGGAAGGGAGCGATCAGGGCGATGTAGGCGCGTCCGAGTGGGCGATTGTAGAAAACGAGCGTGGTCACCGTTAATCGGCGCGGTCGCGTTTGAGATGCGGGTTGCAGGAGGATCGATACGCGGAAATTAAGGTGTGTGTCATCTTCGCCCAGGACGATCTCGTTTTCATAACGTCCGAACACCCGGAACATGTTTATCCTGTCGCCGCCCGCGCCTTGGAGGTCTACCGCCCTCTTGAGGCCGAAGGGCCGCACGAGGACGTCTCGCAACCTGACTAGCAATGCGATCCATTTGGGCTGCCGCGTGAAAATATGCTGAGCGAGCGCCTCGGGATTTCGGGATGCGAACTCTTGTAATTCCACTGAGAACGAGTCGGCAAAATCGGCTTCGGCGTAGGAGGAGTTTAGCCGTGACTCCGACGGCAAGCCGACTTGATTAATCTTCCCAAACCTTTGCGTTTGCATGACGGATGCTGACCTGCGCTCCAAGGGTTCAGATCTGGGATATGCCGCCATCAACGACCAGTTCTGCCCCAAGTATATAACGGGACTCGTCGCTTGCCAGGAACAGCGCGGCTGCGGCGATTTCATCGGATTCGCCGATTCGACCCAGCGGCACGCGCGCGGCAATTTGGTCCTTGATGGTCTGGACCTGTTCCGGCGTGCCGCCGCTACGACTATGTAAGGGCGTGTCGATACCACCAGGGCTGTAAAAGTATGGACTTGATCTGACGTTCGGTTCATTCGCCGTGGTGGGTGTCCGACGAATATTTGTGTCTGATTACGCCACTTGCAGCAATTTCTCCTTTGCCACGGACAGGGTGTCAATGAAGGTTTGCATCGGCGTTTTGCCGTAGCACCATCGTCCCTGATGAGTGCGGATGGTGTTGTATTCCCGGATCCAAGCATCAAGGTCGGCCTGTAACTCTGGGATCGACCGGTAGAGCTTTTTGCGCAACGCCACCTGGTAGAACTCATTCAAGACGGTCTTGTTGAACCGTTCGCAGATACCGTTGGTCTGCGGGCTTTTGGCTTTTGTCCTGGTGTGGTCGATGTTCTCCACGGCTAGGTAGAGCTCATAGTCGTGGTGTTGCGGGTTGCCGCAATACTCGGTCCCGCGATCTGTCAGCATCCGGCTGACGGCGATCTCATGCTCCTCAAAGAACGGGATCACCCGATCATTGAGCATATCGGCCGCGGTGATCGGTGTCTTGGTGTCGTAGAGCTTGGCGAACCCGACCTTCGAATAAGTGTCGATCACGGTTTGCTGGTAGACGCGGCCCACACCTTTCAGCGTGCCGACATAGAAAGTGTCCTGAGCGACGCAGTAGCCGGGGCATTCACTCTCGAATTCGCCATGGGCTTCCTTGTCTGCCTTGGCCTTTTCCATGGCGGCGATCTGGGCTTCGGTCAGCAGGATGCCATCCTGGGCGACCTTGGCCTCCAGCGCTTTGAGCCGCTTTTTCATGTTTTCCAGATCGTGGCGCTGCCAGACGCACCGCACGCCGAACGGGGAGATGGATAATCCCCGCTGGCGCAATTCATTGGCAACCCGGGCTTGCCCCCAGGTGGGTTGCTCAACGGCAATTTCCACGACGGCCTTTTCGATGTGGGCCTCGACGCGGTTTTTCTCGATCGGTTTTCGCCGGCTGATCTCCTGTAAGGCCACTTCGCCGCCAGTTTCGTAGAGATCCTTGAAGCGATAGAAGCTATCACGGGAATACCCCATGATCTTGCAAGCTTTGCTGACATTGCCCAGCTGCTTGGCTAGCTCGAGCACGCCGAGCTTGGGGCGGATGATCTTCTGGTTCTGCGTCATAGTGGGCGCTCCGATTTTGCGCCGGGCTGGGGTGTGCTCGCTTCGGTCGGCTTCGCCTCCCTACACGAGCACACCCCAGCCGGCCGTTCCCATCGATTGAAACCCAAATGTCAGAATAAATCGAGACTTCTACA
>JAKBCJ010000116.1 GCA_021807975.1 Pseudomonadota bacterium
AATGAGCCCAGAAGCATCGGCGACCTGCTGAAACGCGGGTTGCGCGCCGAACTGGTCGTTCAGAGTTTCGTAACAGGCCAATCGCAGATCGACCTCGATTTCGACCCCGCCTCACCCGCCATCACCCATCCAGACATCACCTCGCTGCCGGAAATTCCGGTTCGCCGGTCCACCTTGCAGCGCGCGACGGAGCAACTGAGCCAGCTTCCCCTGCACGAGCTGTCCGACAACACTGTAGCGACCCTGAACAGCCTGCGCAGCCTGACAGAGCGGTTGAACAGCGATCTTCCGCCATTGGTGGATAGTTTGAAGGCAACCTCGGACAAAACCAGCCAGACCGCGGCGACCGCCAATCAGGCGATCAAGGCGTTGCAGGGCCAACTGGCGACGACCCTGGACGCCATCACCCGGACAGCCGATGCGGGGACCCAACAGTTGCAGCAGCGCGGCGGCGATCTGCACCAGTTTCTGACCCGGTCAGATGAGATGCTGGCGCGGATACGCGACCTGGTGGCGCAGCTGCAAACCCTGACGTCAGAGCGTTCAGCCTCACGCCAGAACATTGATTCGGCTTTGCGCGATCTGGCGGCGGCGGCGGCCTCCCTGCGCGGATTTGCCAGCGACGTGGAACACGATCCGCAACTACTGCTGACGGGACGCAAACCATGAGGGCAGCGGCGCTGCTTCTGTTATGCGGCATGTTGACCGCCTGCGCGGCGCCGGCCCTGACTCTTTACACGCTCGGCACGCCGCCGGTCGCCTCCCCCGCCGACCCGCTGGGACGCACGCCAGTGGTCATCGCGTTGGCCCGGGTCAGCATCCAGGACGACCTGGACACCGAGGACATCGTGGTGCGGGACGGCAGCGTGCTGCGGCAAAGTCACCGTGGCCGGTGGGCGAGCCGGCTGTCGATGGGGATCACGGATCGCCTGACGCAGCGTTTGGCGGCGCGCTACCCCGGGGCGCTGGTGACCGACCGGCCGCTGAACGACCCGCCGGCGGATCGGGTGCTGATCAATATCGGGCGGCTGGATGTCACTTCGGCGGGGGTTGCAATGCTGGATGCCGACTGGTTGGTGGTGCCACGCGACGCGAACGCCCCAACCGAACGGAACCGAGCGCGTTTCAGCATGGCTGGGCCGGTTGCGACGGATCAGGATGTCGTTGCGCTGATCGGTGCCCTGGTGGACAAGCTGGCGGATGCGATCGCGATTCCCACATTGGCGCCGGCGAAAGGTCGGTAGATGGATTGGACGGCGTTTATCCCGCTTTACCTGACAGCCTCGGTTGAATGGGTGGAGGCATTCACCATCGTCCTGGCGGTCAGCCTGACGATCGGGTGGGGCGCCTCATTGGGCGCGGCGGCGGCGGGCCTGGTTACACTGTTAGCCGCGTTCTACCTGGTTGGCGGACAGGCCCTGGTGCCAGTGGTCCGGCAAGCGCATCGGGCCGCCGCATGAAAGCGTTCATCAAAACGCTGTTTGGCGATACCTGGAACATCGCCGGCGTAGCGCTGATAGTCGCGATCGGGGCGGGATTAATGGCGGTTCATCGCGCGGATCTGGCGGTGTTCGCGATGCCCGTCGCTGGCTTGGGGGTGGTTGCGGTGCTGGCCCGACACTGAGCCAAAACCGCGCAAGCCGGGCAGCCTTTCGAAATTACCCTATCTGTCCCCCGGCGTCCGGGCCTAGTAAGCGTCGTTCGGTATGCCGTCTCGGCTCGTTGCCGGCCATTCTGGAACATCAGTCACACCCATGAACTTCCCCTCGATTAATCCCGCACTCGCGCGGGCGCTTGCCGCGCGCGATTACCTGGAACCCACAGCGGTGCAGTCCGCCGTGCTGCAGCCGGAAACGGCGGAGCGCGATCTTTTGGTCTCCGCCCAGACCGGGTCCGGCAAAACCGTCGCCTATGGCCTGGCATTCGCCTGGACCCTGCTGGGCGACGCGGAACGGTTCCCGCCGCAATCCGGCGCGCCGCTGGCCTTGATCGTCGCCCCCACGCGCGAACTGGCCATGCAGGTGCATGGCGAACTGACCTGGCTGTACGCCGAAACCGGCGCGCGCATTGTGTCGTGCATCGGTGGCATGGACCCCGGCGTGGAACGCCGGGCGCTGGCGAATGGCTGCCACATCGTCGTCGGCACGCCGGGCCGGTTGCGCGACCATATGGAACGCGGGCGCCTGGATATCTCTGCCCTGCGCGTCATGGTGCTGGATGAGGCGGACGAGATGCTCGATCTCGGATTTCGCGAAGACCTGGAATTCATGCTGAACGCGACGCCGCAATCGCGCCGCACGCTGCTGTTTTCCGCCACCATCGCGCGCGACATCGCCGATCTGGCCCGCCTCTACCAGCGCGACGCGCTGCGGATCGACACGCTGGTGCGCAATCAGGCGCACGGTGACATAGAATACCGGGCCATCCGGATCGCGCAGCACGATATCGAACGCGCCGTGGTGAACGTGCTGCGGTATTTCGATTCGCGGGCGACGCTGGTATTCTGCGGCACCCGTGACAACGTGCGGGACCTGACCGCGAACCTGCAAAAGCGCGGATTTGCCGCCGTGGCGTTGTCCGGCGAGCTTCGTCAGGACGATCGCACCCGGGCGCTGCAATCCCTGCGCGACGGCCGGGTGAAGATCTGCGTGGCGACCGACGTTGCCGCGCGCGGGCTGGACCTGCCCGATCTGGGGCTGGTGGTGCATGCAGACCTGCCGACCAACAAGGAAACCCTGACCCATCGCAGCGGACGGACCGGACGCGCGGGCCGCAAGGGCGTGTGCGTGCTGCTGGTGCCGCATCCGAAGCGGCGGCGGGCGGAGGCGTTGCTGGCATCCGCCAACGTCAATGCCGCATGGTCGGGTCCGCCGACCCGGGACGAAATCCGCAAGCTGGATCAGGAACGCCTGCTGGCCGACCCGATTCTGACCGAAACACCCACCGAAGACGATCTGACGCTGGCGCGCACCCTGATCGCCAGCAGCTCGGCCGAGGAAATCGCCGCCGCGCTGATCCGGTTGTACCGGACACGCCTGCCGGTGGCGCAGGATTTGATCGACATGACCCCGTTGTCGGAGCGGCGGGAGGATCGGCGCCCTGACACCCGGGGCTACAAGGCCGCCGAACGCGATGCGCCGCCGGTCCGTGAAAAGCACGCAAGGCCCGAGAACACGAGTTGGTTCAGCCTGAACGTCGGGCGCCAGGGCAATGCCGACCCGAAATGGATCCTGCCGCTGATCTGCCGCTTGGGCGGTGTAACCAAGCAGGATATCGGTGCGATACGGATCTTCGATATGGAGACGAAGTTCGAGCTGGATGTCGCGGTGGGCGACTCCTTCATCGCCTCTGTGCTGGCATCCGGGGAGACGGAAATCCAGTTCCAGGCGACCACGCCGGCCAGCCAGACGGTGCGCCCGACCGGCCGCTATCCTGCCAAACCGCGGGAATTCGCGACGCCGCGGGCGTTCCAGAAGCCGGCGGGGGCTCGGCCATTCGTCAAGCCGGCCACGGCACCAGCGGCAAAGCCACGGTTTAATCCGTTGAGGAAAAAGCGCTCCAAGGCATAAACGGCGCGCAAAAAGAAACGCCCACCCCCGCCGGAACGGGGATGGGCGCTTTCAGGCGATAATCCGCCGATCAGTAGTCGGCAGCGTTCGGATCGAACTCCACCACGGTATCGCCGGGGTGAACCGAGAAATCACCCTTGAAGATATCCCGCTTGTGGGTTTCCGGAATGAACAGCATGCCGATCACAAAAGTCGCGGCGGCGATGACGATCGGATACCACAACCCGAAGTAAATGCTGCCATTCTGCGCGTTCATCGCGAACATCGAGGCTGGCAGCAACCCGCCGAACCAGCCGTTGCCGATGTGATACGGCAGCGACATGGACGTGTAGCGTATGCGGGTGGGGAACAGCTCAACCAGAGCAGCGGCCATCGGGCCATAAACCATGGTGACGAGCACGATCAGAAAGCACAGGCACAGGACCAGTTTGAACGGCTGCGCCCGGAAGATGTCGAACGGATGGGACAATTTCACCACCGACGGGTTCGATGCCGACGGGTAGCCAACTTCCGTCAAGGTCGATTTCAGGTCGGCGGCGAAGGTTTTCGCAGTCGGATCCACGGTACGGTCGCCGATCTTCACCAATGCCTTGGTTCCGGCGGGCGCGTCCTGCTGGGAGTATGTCACCGAGGAATGCGACAACGCGCTCTTTGCCACGTCGCAACTGTTGGTGAATTTCGACAGGCCGGTCGGGTTGAACTGGAAGGAACAATCCGCCGGATCGGCAACGACCACGACATGCACCGTTTCATGCGCCCGGGACAGCGCGGGATTGGCTGTCTCTGCCATGAACTTGAACACAGGAAAGTATGTCAGTGCGGCGATCAGGCAGCCGCCCAGGATAATCGGCTTGCGGCCTATTTTGTCGGACAGCCAGCCGAACAGGATGAACCCGAACGTGCCGATCGCCAGCGACCAGGCAACCAGAAGATTGCTAGTGAAGCTATCGACCTTCATCACGCCGGTCAGGAAGAACAGGGCGTAGAACTGACCGCTGTACCAGACCACGGCCTGTCCGGCGACGAGACCAAACAGCGCCAGGATGGCCCATTTGGCATTGGCCCACTGACCGAACGCCTCGCTGAGCGGGGCTTTGGAGTGCTTGCCTTCGGCCTTCATTTTCAGGAACGCGGGGCTTTCACTAAGCTGCAGGCGAATCCAGACCGACACCGCCAGCAGCAGGATCGACATCAGGAACGGGATGCGCCAGCCGTAAGCCTTGAAATCGGCTGCGCTCATCGTCGCCTGCACCGACAGAATCACCAGCAGCGAAACGAACAGGCCCAGGCTGGCCGTGGTCTGAATCCAACTGGTGTAGAAGCCGCGCCGTCCGGCCGGTGCATGTTCGGCGACATAGGTCGCGGCACCGCCATACTCGCCGCCGATCGCGAGGCCCTGCAGAATGCGCAAGGTAATCAGGATGACGGCTGCGGAAATGCCGATACTGTCGGATGTCGGCAATACACCGACGATGAACGTGGACGAACCCATGATCAGAATGGTGATCAGAAAGGTGTATTTACGTCCAACCAGATCGCCCAGGCGCCCGAATACCAGCGCGCCGAAGGGACGCACCAGGAAGCCGGCGGCAAAAGCAAGTAAGGCAAAGATATTGCGTGTGGTTTCATCGAACTGGCCGAAGAACTTCGCGCCGATGATGACGGCAAGGGAGCCGTATAGATAAAAATCATACCACTCGAAGACAGTACCGAGCGACGATGCAAGGATAATTTTCTTTTCATCCGATGACATCGGACGATTGGCTGCGGCAATACCAGCCGCCTGAGCCGCGCTTACGCTCATTGTTTTGTTGCCTTCCCCTTAACATTCCTTCGCAAGACCTGGTCTGCCATTCTATGGGCAAAACCAAACCGTACACGCCCCCGACCACACGGCAGGCATCCCGGTTATTAACTGATATTAAGGAAGTGCGACAGTAGGAAAAATACGTAACGGGTCTTAATCCGAAATGGATGGCGGCAATATATGGACGCGTCCCGCCGCTCCGACGCTCCCGATCGGACAGGCCGGCGGGCCAAGATAGCGGTGGCGGCGGCAGGCGCATCGGATTATCGATCGGACGCGACGCGGAACGGTTCGGTGGACAGGGGAAACGGTTATGGAAGGGGTACGGCATCTCAGCCGGGAGGAGAGGTTTGCCGGACTGATCGCCAGGGTGGGCAAACCGCGGCTGGATATCCAGCGCCAGCGCAGCCCGTATGAGGCGCTGGTCCGCGCCATCGCGCACCAGCAACTGCACGGCAAGGCCGCGGAAGCGATCCTGGGGCGGTTTTCGGCGCTGTTTCCCGGCGGGGCTTTCCCCGAACCCGCGGCAGTGCTGGCCACGTCGGAAACAGCATTGCGCGGCTGCGGGTTTTCCGCCGGCAAGATCGCGGCGGTGCGGGATATCTGCGCCAAGACGCTGGACGGCACGGTGCCGACGCGGCACCAGTCGTATCGCCTGACCGACGCGGCGCTGATCGAACGCCTGACCACGATCCGCGGCGTTGGGCGCTGGACGGTGGAGATGCTGCTGATCTTTACGCTGGGACGGCCCGATGTCCTGCCGGTGGACGATTTCGGGGTGCGGGAGGGCTTCCGGGTGCTGCATGGCCTGGAGGAGCAGCCAAAGCCCAAGCAGCTTGCCGAGATCGGTCTGGCCTGGGCGCCGCACCGGTCCCTCGCCACCTGGTATCTATACCGAGCGGCCGACGAAGCTCGGAAGCAGGGGGTGGCGAGCAGGGCGTAGCACGCGATCCGGGGCGGTGATTAATAATGCATTAAAGCGTAACGCTGTCGGTCGGTAATGGCTGGCCATACCTTGTCGGTTGCCATATTGAGTAGCGGTCGTCGGGTGAGGCATGTTGAACATCAGAGTGAACGGCGTTCTTAAGTCGATCGAGCAGTGGGCATCCGCGAGCGACGACAACATGCGCCTTGCCATCATTATGGTTTCCGCCGGCATCGCTCTGGCTGTCATTGTCGCGCTTTTGGTGGTGGCATGGTTCACCCTTCCGCCGACCCTGAAATTCTTTTAGCCGGGTGTGCGGGGTATCGCGGCCAAGCCGCGTGTGCGGGTTATCGCGGCCAAGCCGCGCGGGTGGATCATCGCGGCGGCGCCACGTCGTACATGGCGTCGCCAACACATAGTTTCATATCGTTGGGACCACGCGCGAACAAATAGGCTTCCGGCAGGCTGGCCTGCTGCACGTCGGTTTCCTTGCAGCGCACCCCGGTGTTGTCGGTGAACACCAGAACCCGGTCACGGTCGCAGCCGGTGAAACCCTTCACCCGCTTGCCATCCTCGATGTAGGAATCCACCACCTTTGAAAAGACAAGCGTATAGCCCACCACACGGCTTAGATCACAGCCTGCCCGGGCGCCGGACGTGGCGGCGGCGGTTGCCAGAACGGCCGCCAGAACGGCCACCGGAATCCGGCGCATCACACCGGCTTCCAGGAGCGGTCCACTTCCACGTCGATCAGGACAGGTCCATCCGCTGCCAGTGCCGCTTCCATCAGGTCGCCCAGGTCGGACAGCGTGGTTGCTTTGTGCGCTGTGAGACCGAGCCCGCGGGCGACGGAGACGAAATCGACACGAGGCTTGTCGAGGTCCATCGCCACATAGTTGTCGTGCTGGGCCGCGAACCCTTTCATTGCGTTAGTTCGCTGCTTTAGTATGCGATAAGAATAGTTGTTGATGATAATGAACACCATCTTTAAGTTCTCGCGTGCCGCGGTCCACAACCCCTGGATGGTGTACATCGCGGACCCATCGCCGATCAGCGCCACCACCGGCCGGTTCGGCAGCGCCAGCTTCACCCCGATCGCCGCCGGCAGCCCCCAGCCGATGCCGCCGCCACGCAGCCCAAAGAAGCTTTGCGCGTCGTCGCTTTTCAGGAACCGGCGCAATCCGGTCCCGGACGAAACGGTTTCGTCGATCACCACCGCATCGGCGGGCAACGTACGCCCGATTGCCTGCATCAATGCCAGCGGGTGGATCGGATGCCGTTCCGCCAGTGCGTCGGCCATCGTGTTCAGCTTGTGCAGGCTGGCAATACCCTCGGCCTTGGCGTGATCCAGCCGCTTGACCGCGGTTTCGGCCTCGGAGAAGGAGCGCGCCTTGCGCAGCGCTTCGGTCAGTTCCGGCAGCGTGACCTTGGGGTCGCCCAGGATGGAGACCTGTTCGGGATAGTTCTTCCCAAGTTCCCACGGGTTGGTATCCAGGTGGATCACGGGGTAATCTTCCGGCATCGGCTCTACATCGCCGGGCAGCGACAGGGTGAACAGATCGCCGCCGACCGACACCAGCAGATCGTGCTGCATCAGCATGCCGCGGATTGCCGCCGGCAGCCTGACGATCGCCCCGCGATACAGCGGATGCGACGACGGGAACATTGCCCGGCTGGCCATGCCCTCGTCGTAAACCGGGGCGCCCATGGCCTCAGCAAAGTCCACCAATTCCTGCAGCGCATCACCCTGCGGCACGCAATCGCCGGCGATGATGACCGGGCTTTTCGCCTTGGCGATAATCGCCGCCGCCCGCGTGATTGCGGCGCTGTCGCCACGCATGGCGGGTGCCACGCGGCTGGGCGCGCCGAGGTCGATGTCGGCGCTGTCGGTCAGGATGTCGCCGGGCAGCGACAGGAACACCGGCCCCATCGGCGGCGCCAGCGCGGTTTTCACCGCCCGGTGGATCGCCCGCGGCAGGTCTTCCAGCCGGCGGACTTCGTCGGACCATTTGACGAACGGACGCGCGATGGTGGGCAGGTCGCCCATCAGCAGCGGTTCGGTGAAATTGAAGCGCTGTTCGTGCTGGCCGGCGGTCACCAGGATCGGCGAGCCTGCCTTTTGCGCGTCGTACAGCATGCCCAGCGCATTCCCCAGGCCGGGCGCCGCATGCAGGTTCAACATCGCGCACTCACCGGAGGCCTGGCAGTAGCCATCGGCCATGGATGTCGCCGGGGCTTCCTGCAATGCCAGGACGTAACGGAGTTGTTGCTCCGCCGCCAATGCATCCATAAGTGGCAACTCGGTGGTTCCGGGGTTGCCAAAGATCATACGCACACCCTCTTGCCTCAATAATTCGAGCAGCGCGGTCTTTCCCGACATCACCGGCATGGATTTTTCCCCCCAAAGGCTGCAAACGGTGCCAATGCGCTACAAGGCGTAGCGCCGATAATCAAGCATCGGCGCGATCAACATGGGTAGGAGAACAAATTATATGTCCAATGTATCCCGTCGCGTATTGATCGGCGGCCTTGCGGCCGCGCCGTTGTCAATGCCAGGCATCATCCGGGCCCAGACCAGTTCGAAGCCGGTCAAGATCGGGCTGCTGTCGGATATGAGCGGTCCGTACCGCGACGTCGGCGGCCCCGGCAACCATGTCGCCACGGAACTGGCGATCGCCGATTTCGGCGGGTCGGTGCTTGGGCGCCCGATCGAGATATTGCAGGCCGACGACCAGAACAAACCCGACGTCTCCACCTCCCTCGCCCGGCAGTGGATCGACGACAACGGGGTGGATGTGCTGGCGGACGGCGCGGCAAGCTCCTCGGGCCTGGCGATCCAGCAGGTGTGCCGGGAGAAGAAGCGTATTTATCTGATCACCGGTCCGGCGACATCGGCGATGACGGGCAAGCAATGTTCCCCGTATGGTATCCACTTCTCCTACGACACCTATGCCCTGGCGCACGGCACCGGCACCGCCCTGACGAGATCCGGCGGCGATACCTGGTTCTTCATCACCGCGGACTACGCGTTCGGCTATGCGCTGGAGCAGGACACGATGAACGCCGTCAAGGCGGCCGGCGGCAAGATACTCGGGTCGGTGCGCGCGCCGCTGGGGACGGCGGATTTTTCGTCCTATCTGGTGCAGGCGCAGGCGTCGGGCGCCAAGGTGATCGGTTTCGCCAACGCCGGGACCGACGCGCAAAACTGCGTCAAGCAGGCCGCAGAATTCGGGGTGACCAAAAGCGGAACCCGGATCGCGACTCTGCTGATGCAGATCAGCGACGTGAACTCGCTGGGTCAGAAAGTGTGCGCCGGACTGAACTATACCGACTCGTTCTACTGGGACATGACCGATGCCACCCGGGTCTGGTCGAAACGCTGGAGCGATAAGATGAACGGCATGGTGCCGGGCGTGCTGCATGCCGGCAGTTATTGCGCGGCGACGCACTGGCTGAAATCGGTCAAGGCCGTTGGATCGACCGACGCCGATGCGGTCGTGGCGAAGATGAAGGCAATGCCGGTCAACGATTTCTATAACAAAAACGTCCAGATCCGGCAGGACGGGCGCGTGATGCATACGATGTATCTGTGGCAGGTGAAAACGCCGCAAGAAGCAAAGTATCCGCATGATTTCTGCAAGAAGGTCGCGACGATTGACCCGGCCGATGCCTGGCGCCCGCTGTCCGAGGGCGGCTGCCCGCTGGTCAAGGCCTGACCGGGGAGGTTGCGACCGCCGGGGTGACCCGATGCCGCTTCCGTTACGGACGAACCGAAGCGGAAGCGGCTGGGTCCCCCGGGCCCAACGGCAGGCGGCCTGAGCGGAAAATTACGCCGCGCGCCAGAGTTCGCCTTCTCGAATGGCCGTACCCTCGGCTTCCATTTTCAACAGATGCGCCAATACGTTGCGTTCGGCCGCCTTGCGCAGGCGCGGGTCCAACTGCGAATACAGCGCGTCCATGATCGTGTAGGTGTCGAACGATCCCTCGCCCAGCTTCCGGGCGATGGCCTGTTCGCGGATGATGCGGTGGGTCAGCATCGCCCGCACGAGGCTGCGCGGATCGCGCAGCAGCGGACCATGACCGGGCAGATAGATGTCGTCGTCGCGTTGCAGCAGCAGGTTCAGACTGGCGAAATAGGCCCCCATGTCGCCGCCGGGCGGGCTGACGATGCTGGTGGACCATGACATCACATGGTCGGCGCTGAACAGCACCTTTTCGCCGCCCGCCGACAGCGCGAAGCACAGATGGTCGGATGCATGGCCCGGTGTATGCAGCGCCAGCATCCCGGCCAGGCTGTCGCCGTGGCCCAGTTTGATGTCCGGATCGAACGACGCGATGGCGCTGGTCTGGAAACCAACGGTTGGCGCGCCGCAGGCTTCCCGCAATGCCGGCACCGCGCCGACATGGTCGTGATGGGTGTGGCTGACGGCGATGTAGGCAATCCGGCCGCCGGTGTGGCGCATGATAGCATCGACGTGTTCCGGATGGTCCTCGGGGCCGGGGTCCAGCACCACCACGCCCACTGGCGTATCGATCAGATAGGTGTTGGTGCCGAAATAGGTCATCGGGCCCGGGTTGTTCGCGACGATCCGGCTTATTCCGGGCATCACCGGCAGGTTGGCGCCGCGCTCGGGCTCCGGTTCGGTCAGAAAGGACATACGGCATCTCCGTGAACAGTTCGGACTTGCATGCCGCAAACCGCCGGGGCTGGCAATGTTGGCCCGCCCCGCTCAGGGACCGGACAGGCGCGCCTTGATGCCGCGCAGCGGCCGGGTGATGCGCCAGGAGGTCGATGACCGCAGTGCCGCCGCCTCGGCTTCCAGCATGGCGATCCTGGCTTTCAGCCCCTCGGCCTCGGCGCGCAGCCTGCCGGCTTCCTCGGCGGCATCGCCGGACGGAGCGGGGGCCTCCATGGCGCGAAGCCGCTGGACGAAACTGTCCATGGCCTCGGCTTTCGCCGCGGCGGACTCGTCGCCGAGGCGTTCCAGCATCAGAAACATCTCGATCGATCCGGGTTCGGTGGTGCGAAAGCCGGCACAGCGGTATGGCAGAAGATCGAGGTTCAGCAGTT
>JAKBCJ010000640.1 GCA_021807975.1 Pseudomonadota bacterium
GATGCCATTTGTCATCGGCTTGATGAACTTCGCCGTGCCGCTGCAACTGGGCATTCGCGACGTTGCTTTTCCAACGTTGAACTCGGTCGGGTTCTGGCTGACCGCGAGCGGTGCGTTGCTGGTAAACATCTCGCTGGTCATCGGGGAGTTTTCGCGCGCGACGTGGCTGCCGTATCCGCCGTTGTCCGAACTTGCCTATTCGCCCGGCGTTGGCGTCGATTATTACTGTTGGGCCATCCAGATTTCGGGCATCGGCACGCTGATATCAGGCGTCAATCTGGTGACGACGGTGCTGAAGATGCACGCGCCCGGCATGACTTACCTGCGCATGCCCATGTTCTGCTGGACCACATTGGCGGCAAACCTGCTGATTGTCGCCGCTTTCCCGATCCTGACGGCGACCCTGGCGATGCTGTTGCTGGACCGCTACCTCGGCTTTCATTTCTTCACCAATGAGGCCGGCGGCAATATGATGATGTTCGTGAATCTGATCTGGGCATGGGGCCACCCGGAGGTTTACATCCTGATTCTGCCCGCCTTTGGCATATATTCCGAAGTCATATCGACTTTTTCCGGAAAGCCCTTGTTTGGATACCGATCGATGGTGATTGCCACCATGGCGATCTGCATCCTGGCGTTCATGGTCTGGCTGCATCATTTCTTCACCATGGGCGCGGGTGCCGACGTGAATGCGTTCTTCGGCATCATGACCACGATCATCGCGGTTCCTACCGGCGTCAAAATTTTCAACTGGCTGTTCACGATGTTTGCCGGGCGGGTCGTGTTTTCCGCCGCGCTGCTGTGGTCGCTTGGTTTCATGATCACCTTTGCCGTGGGTGGCATGACCGGCGTGCTGCTGGCCGTGCCACCGGCCGACTTCGTATTGCACAACAGCCTGTTCCTTGTGGCCCATTTTCACAACGTGCTGATCGGCGGCGTGCTGTTCGGCTGTTTCGCCGGCTATGATTACTGGTTCCCGAAAGCGTTCGGCTTCCGCCTGCACGAAGGACTTGGCAAGGCCGCCTTCTGGTGCTGGACCGTCGGTTTCTACGTCGCTTTCATGCCACTGTATGTGCTCGGGTTGGAGGGCATGACCCGCCGCATGCAGCATTACGATGTTCCGGCGTGGCGGCCTTGGCTTCTGGTCGCCGCCTTGGGCGCCGCCATCATTCTGGCGGGCATCATTCTGCAGATCGTTCAGCTTTTCGTCAGCATCCGCCATCGGGAAGAGCTGCGCGACGACACCGGCGACCCGTGGAATGGACGGTCGCTTGAATGGGCGACAGCATCGCCGCCTCCGGTTTTCAACTTCGCTGTCCTGCCCTCCGTTTCCAGCCGGGAGACATACTGGGACCTGAAGCAGCGCGCGATCAACAGATCGGCGCTGAGCCCCGAACCGGCCTACGACAGCGTCGAAATGCCCCGCAACAGCCCGACAGGCTTCATCTGTGCGTTCTTCGCCACGATGATGGGTTTTGCCCTGATCTGGCATATCTGGTGGATGGCCGGGGTGGCGTTTGTCGGCGCGTTCGCGACGTTCGTGGTTTTCGCGTGGCGGGATCGCGACGAGTATGTCATCCCGGCTGAAACCGTGGCGCGCATCGACCGCAAAAACCGGGCATCCAGAGCCGAGGCAGCGCGGCGCGCGGGGACGGCACAATGAGCGCGGCTCACGCGGATCATCAGGGTCATGCGGCGCGATCCCCGGGTGGCGGCATGCCGTCGAAGCGGATCATTGCCGGCTATGGTTTTTGGATCTTCCTGCTCAGCGACATCATTATGTTTTCGGCGTTTTTCGCGAGCTACGCGGTTTTGTCCGATGCCACGGCGGGCGGCCCCTCCGGAAAGCAGTTGTTCGATCTGACTAACGTCGGCATTGAAACAGTGTGCCTGTTGCTGTCCAGTTTCACTTGCGGCCTGGCCAGTATCGGTGCGCAGCGAAAGAGCACTCCGATGTTCCAGACCGCGATGGCCGCAACGTTCGTGCTGGGCGCTGTCTTTGTGTCGTTGGAAGTCCGGGAGTTCGCCGGTTTGGCCGCACAGGGCGCCGGCCCGACGAGAAGCGCGTTCCTGACCGCATTTTTCACCCTGGTTGGCTGCCACGGACTGCATGTGACCGGCGGTCTGATGTGGCTGCTGACCATGATGGCCCAGGTATTCGCGAAGGGATACCGCCCCGACATCCTGCGGCGGGTCATGTGTTTCAGCCTGTTCTGGCACGCACTGGATATTATCTGGGTGGCGCTGTTCAGCGTCGTCTATCTGATCGGAGCCGGCCAATGAGCGACGAAACCACGGAGTTCGGCACATCGGACGTCGCTCCGGGCGACGAGGGTTCGGAAGCGGGCATCGCGACCTATCTCGTCGGCCTCGCACTGGCGTTGCTGTTGACCGGCGTGTCCTTCTTCATTGCCAAAACCGATCTGGTTTGGGGCCCCAGCATTCCCGTCGCGCTGGTCGTGCTGGCGATCGCCCAGATGGGGGTGCATCTGGTCTTCTTCCTGCACATCACGACCGGGCCGGACAATGCGAACAACGTGATGGCGCTGGCGTTCGGGGTTCTGATCGTTCTGC
>JAKBCJ010000641.1 GCA_021807975.1 Pseudomonadota bacterium
CGGGATGCCAGTGTCGCCTTCCGGCCTCACGCAGCCTGCTCCTGCCTCTCGGTATGGATCGTGTTCTGCAGCACACGCAGCAGTTCGGGCACCCCCTGTCCGGTGGCGCCGGACAGTAGAAAGACCGGGCAGCCGGAGGCCTTCCGCAGGGCCGCGAGGCGGGCGGAGGTTTCCCTGGGGGTCATCGCGTCGGCTTTGTTCAGTCCGATGATCTCGGGCTTGTCAGCCAGCCCGCCGCCATAGGCTTCCATTTCGCCGCGCACGGTGCGCCAAGCCTTCACCACGTCGCCCGCCGCGCCGTCGATCAGGTGCAGCAGTACCGCGCAGCGTTCGACGTGGCCCAGGAAGCGGTCGCCCAGGCCGGCGCCTTCGTGTGCGCCCTCAATCAGTCCGGGAATGTCGGCCAGCACGAATTCTTCGTTATTCGACAGGCGGATAACGCCAAGTTGCGGGTGCAGCGTGGTAAACGGGTAATCGGCAATCTTTGGCTTGGCGGCGGAAACCACAGACAGGAAGGTGGATTTGCCGGCATTGGGCAAGCCGACCAGCCCGGCGTCGGCGATCAGTTTCAGGCGCAGCCAGACCCAGCGTTCCTCGCCCGGCCAACCCTTCGTCGCCTTGCGCGGCGCCCGGTTGGTCGAGGTCTTGAAGTTGGCATTGCCGAAACCGCCGTCGCCGCCGCGCAGCAGGACCACCTGCTTGCCCGCGACATCGAGGTCGGCCAGCAGGGTTTCCTGGTCGTCGGCCATGATTTGCGTACCCAGCGGTACCTTGATGACGACATCGTTCGCCCCGGCGCCCGTGCGATCAGACCCGGCGCCGTTGCCGCCCTTGGGGGCGCGGAAATGCTGGGTGTAGCGGAAATCGATCAGCGTATTCAGGTTGTGTTCGGCGACAAAGATAATATCGCCGCCCTTGCCGCCGTTGCCGCCGTCAGGGCCGCCGAATTCGATGTACTTCTCCCGACGGAAGGCGATCACGCCGTCGCCGCCGTCGCCGGAGCGCAGGTAGATCTTAGCCTGGTCGAGGAATTTCATAATGGATCACCAAAACAGAACGGGGGCCGGCATGCACCGACCCCCGGTCAGGCTTATATAGGGTCGATGCTACTCGGCAGCCAGCGGCAACGGCTCAACGGAGATATGCACCTTACCTTCGGACCGGCGGGTGAACTTCACCTTACCGTCCACCAGCGCGAAAATGGTGTGGTCGCGGCCGAGGCCGACATTGGTGCCGGGGTACCACTTAGTGCCGCGCTGACGGACCAGGATGTTACCGGCAACGACAGCCTCGCCGCCGAACTTCTTGATGCCAAGGCGGCGGCCTTCGGTATCGCGACCGTTGCGGGACGAGCCGCCTGCTTTTTTATGAGCCATTGCGGATTACTCCTGCGTTTCTGAGACGGGTTCGGAAGCGGCCGGGGCGGTGTAGGTCTGGCCATTGGCGTTGATGCCGCCGATGCGCAGCACGGTGACGTGCTGGCGGTGGCCGTTGCGGCGGCGGCTGTTCTGCCGGCGGCGCTTCTTGAAGATGATGACCTTGTCCAGACGATCCTGGGCGATCACGGTCGCGGTGACAGAAGCATCGGCGACGTTCGGGGAGCCGATCGTCAGGTTGCCATCGACGCCCACGGCGAGCACGTCGTTGAATGTGACCGTTCCGCCGGCTTCGGCGTCCAGTTTCTCGACCTTCAGAACCGCGTTGGGCGTAACGCGGTACTGTTTTCCGCCGGTGCGGATGACAGCGAACATGGTGACAGACTTTCGTTCTAAACAATGCGGGCCGCAAAGGGCGAGCGTATGCCCCGGCGGCCGGTAGCGCGCCTTATAGCGATGGTTCGGCCGGTGTCAACCGCGAAAATATGAAGCCCGTCAGTAAGTTGCCGATGTCACCGGGTTCAGGTGGCACTGGTCTCTCTGTCTTTGTCGGCGGGATCGCCGCGATTTTTCCTGCTGCTTGGGGGCCGATTACCCGCTTGTCCGCGTGCAAGGCTTTGGCTTCCATCGCGGACACGAATGCGTCTGCTCCGGCAAGATCCCGGGCCTGTCCGGCTCCGCGCATTCGACGCCAGTATTTGGTTGCCGAATCAGCGCGCCGTGAGAGGATCGTGTGACGGGACCGCCAGCGCGGCTGGTTATTCTGTCTTCATTTTGCTTGGAAGGGCGGGCAGGGCCGCGAAGCTGGATGCGGCACCCTTCGCGGCCCTTCCCGCCCTTCGCGCTCTTCCAAGCAAATCACCCCAACCGACATCGGCTTCGGCCTCTAAACAGCCGCACCGGACGCCCGGGCCCGGTGCGGCCCGTGGACCGCCTTCTTCAGGATGGTGTGTGGCTGCCGAACTTAAAACGCCAGCGCCGTCGCCTGCATCACCAGCGGCAGGGTGCGCACCATGGCCAGAACCTCCTCCGGGATCGGTTCGTCCACCGATACCAGGCAGATCGCGTCGCCGCCCTGCTCCGAGCGGCCCAGGTGGAAGGTGGCGATGTTGATCCCTGCCCCGGCCAGCGTCGCGCCGAAGCGGCCGATGAAGCCGGGTTTGTCCTGATTGGTCACGTACAGCATGTGCGGG
>JAKBCJ010000642.1 GCA_021807975.1 Pseudomonadota bacterium
GGCTGACGTGGCTGTCGCAGGACGTGCTGACCGATTCCATCGCCGCACTTGGGCTGGTGATTGCGTTTTACTATGGGCTGACCGGCCTTGCCTGCGTGATGTTCTATCGGCAGGGCCTGTTCGCCAGTGTCGGCGGATTCGTATCGAAGGGCGTGATTCCGGGGGCAGGGGCGCTGACGATGTTCCTGCTGCTGCTGAAAGTCGCCTTTGCCCCCGGCGATGACTCGCAAACCAGCATCATGGGAGTCCCGGGGCCGGTGGCGATCGCGGTTCTGGCGATGCTGACCGGCGCCGTGCTGATGCTGGCGGCCAGGTACCGCATGCCAAGGTTCTTCCGCGACAGGTGACAAGCGAAGCGGTGCTTGCTACGTACGCCTCCATGGAAACGACCTTGAAGACGAAATCGCGCCTGGACGGCGCGATGCAGAGAAATCTGTTTCTGTTGACCGTCTGCCAGGCGATCGGTCAGTCAGCGAACACGATGATGTTCACCGCCACGGCGTTGTCAGTGGTGACATTCTTTCCAAACCGCGGCTTGGCGACCTTGCCGGTAACGATGCAGCATCTGGGCGTCATGCTTTGGGTGTTTCCCGCGGCAATGCTTATGCAGCGGATGGGGCGGCGGTTCGGGTTTCGCGTGGGTTCGCTGTTCGGCATGGCTGGCGCGGCGACCTGCGCCAGCGGGCTGTATTTCGCCAATTTCCCGCTGATGTGCCTGGGCGGCCTGATCCTGGGCTATGCGGTCGCCAGCCTGCAAATGTACCGGTTCGCGGCGGTGGAACTGGTGCCGGCGGATTTCCGGGCGAAGGCGATTGCCCGGGTGACGACCGGCGGCGTGGCGGCGGGCATGATCGGGCCGGCGGTTGCGAACTGGTCTTTCGACAAGCTGATGCCGTTCTACTTCGCCACTTATTTGTCGATGATCGGCGTCCATATCGTGGTTTTCACCGTGATGTCGTTCATCGAATTCCCGCCGGTGCCGCCCACGGCGTCCAGCAAGCCGGCCGAACCGCCGCGCGGACTGTGGGAAATCGCCAGCCAGCCGCGCTATGCGGCGTCGGTCATCGCCAGCATGATCGCGTTCGGCACGATGTCGTTCCTGATGGGTGCGTCACCGCTGGCGATCGTGGCCTGCGGTTTGTCGCATGCCGAGGCGCACTGGGTCATCTTCCTGCACGTCATGGGGATGTTCGTGCCGTCGTTCTTCACCGGCAACCTGATTGGGCGCTTCGGCGTGCTGAACGTCATGTTCGTGGGCGCCGCGATCCTGCTGGGCGGGGTTGCCGCCGCGCTGATGGGGCTGTCGGAGTGGAATTTCCGCATCGCGCTGACTCTGAACGGCGTTGGCTGGAACTTCCTGTATGTCGGCGCAACCACGCTGGTCACCACCTGTTATCGCCCGTCGGAGCGTGCCAAGGCCCAGGCCATGAACGACTTTCTGGTCTTCGGCACCACCGCGACAGCCAGTTTCCTGGCGGGATTCCTGCAAGACCGGCTGGGCTGGGTCCCGTTGAACCAGGCGTCGATCGGCTTGATCCTGGTGTCCGTGGTCGCGGTTGCATGGCTATGGTTGCAGCAGAGGCAGGCGGCGTTGGCGCCGAAGCTGGCGTAGCGAGCGGTGGGGCCTGCGTCGATGCTTAGCGGTCGCGGGAGACCGGTGATGACTGACGATATCAAGATGACTGCCGGGGCATCCTCAAGGACGATTTGACGGTATTTCGTTCGGCCCGGGTCAGGGCCGGGCGCGGTGAACAGGGTCAGCCGGATAGTGCCCGCCGGCCGATGCGGCTGGACGGCGCGGATCGGCCATGCGACGCTTAAACGCGTATAAAAGAAAACCGGGCAGGAGCGTCGAATGTGGCGCCTATCGACGGTCGGCCGTTGCGTTGCGGCCCTCGGCTTTGTGGTGGCCGTGGGACTTCAGACTCGCGCGGCGGAACCGCGGGCGCCGGACGATGCGACGACCCATGGCCCGGTCGCGGCGCAGGTTTCAGTGTGCTTCGTGCCGGAACAGGAGTGCGACACGCCGGTCGTGGAAGCGATCGGACGGGCGCATGCGTCTATTCGGGTTCAGGCTTACGGCTTCACGTCGCCGTCGATTCTGACGGCGCTGGCCCGGGCCAGGGCGCGCGGCGTGGATGTGCAGGCCATTCTCGACAAATCCGATGACCGGCCGGAGCGGGAGGGCGAACGGCCGCGTACCGGGGGCGCCCGCTTTACCGCACAGGCCAATATACCGACCTGGATCGACTCAACCGTGGCGATTGCTCATAACAAGGTTATTATTATCGATGGTCATTTGGTGATCGGCGGCTCCTACAACTATACTGTGTCGGCCGAGCGTCGAAACGCGGAAAACGTTACGTTCATCGACGCGCCCGTGGTTGCTGATTTCTATCTGGTGAACTGGGAGGCTCGCAAAGCTGCCTCCCGCCCGTCTCGTTACATGCAAGACGATCGGCCGAGCGCGGTTGCCTCGACCCGGATGCGTTAAACATGGTGCTGCACTGCCGGCGAGAGTGAAGCCGGCACCGGTTTCCCGGGGATCGGGATCTTCTCCGGGCGGA
>JAKBCJ010000643.1 GCA_021807975.1 Pseudomonadota bacterium
TGACGGCGTTCGACCGGGAGGTCGATGCGCTGCGTCAGATGCTGGCGGCGAAGAAGCTGATGACGGTCGATGAACTGCGGCGCGGAATCGAGGCGATCCCCGAGGCGGAGTATCACCGGTTGAGCTATTACCGCCGCTGGATCCGCTCGATCGCCGACAACCTGATGGTGCATGGGGTTATCACGGAAACCGAGCTTCGCGCGGAACTGGAGGGTTCGTGATGTTCAGCGCGGGGGAGACGGTTCGGGTGAAGGACGAATGGCCGGAGGCGGCCGGGCCGGTGCATATCCGGACTCCTTGGTATGTCCGGGGACTGGAGGGTGAGGTCGTCCGTTGTCTGGGCGAGTTCGCCAACCCGGAGGATCTGGCGTTCGCGCGTCCGGCGGAGAAGCGTCCGCTGTATCATGTGCGGTTCCGCAAGGGCGCGATCTGGCCCGAGGCGAAGCCGGACGATGAGTTGCTGGTTGAGATTTTCGGGCACTGGCTGGAGCCGGCGGCGGGAGAGCGGCGATGAACATCCTTGAGGCGGACAGCGAGCGTTTGCTGATGGCGGTGCGGTCTTTGCTGGAGCGCAAGGGGATTGTTTCGACGGCCGAAGTCATGGATCGCATGGCCAGCACCGACGCCGCGAGCGCGGGGCAGGGCGCGCGCATGGTTGCGAAGGCCTGGATCGATCCGGCTTATCGCGCGCGGATGTTGGAGGACGGGACCAAGGCGGCCGAGGAGCTGGGCATCGTGATGCGGGGGATGCCCCCTTTGGGAGTGCTGGAGAGTACGCCCGCGGTGCATAACCTGGTGGTTTGCACGCTGTGCAGTTGTTATCCGCGCGCGGTGCTTGGCTATCCGCCATTTTGGTACAAATCTGCATCGTTCCGTGCTCGGGCTGTTCGCGATCCGCGGGAGTTGCTGGCTTCGGAATGGAAGACCGTGGTGCCCGACGAGGTGAAGGTAAGGGTCGTGGATTCGACGGCGGATTACCGCTGGATGGTGTTGCCGGTGCGGCCGGCGGGAACCGATGGCTGGGATGAGGATCGGCTGGCTGGCATCGTGCGGGAAGGGGATATGATCGGGGTGACGGTTCCGGCGGTCTGACATTGTCGTCAGACTGAAACCGGTCGCGCATCGGGCCGTTTGTCTGGTTCCACAGACAAGAGAGTCCGATGCGTATGTTACTACGAGCCGTTGTTGCTGCCTGTATGCTGGTTGGGTTGGCCGCCTGTCACCAGGAAGGTCCTGCCGAACGGGCTGGCAAGAGCCTGGATAATGCCGGGCAGTCGGTTTCCGATGCGCTGAACCCGCCGCAGGGGCCGGCCCAGTCAACTGGACGTAAGGTCGATCGCGCGCTGGGTAATTAGGGCGTCTGCGCCGGGGTGTTGACGGGGGTAGAGGGCTGGCCCGCTTTGCGCCTGTCGGCCACAACCCGGCCGTGTGCCGCCTTGCTCAACCACTATGGGTGATTCGCCGCACGACGATTATCCAGCAACGAACCTAAAGACGCGGACGTTCGTTTTCCTACCGCCCTAGTACGACGTGGGTAGCGAGGTCTGACGCGGCGGATTTTATAATGCGGTAGCCGAGGGCAGGGAGGTCCAAGTCCTCGAACATCGCCTCGCCCCGTCCGAGCAGGACAGGCGAAAGCGCAAAATGTAATTCATCGATCAAGCCGGCCTGCAAGTATTGGCGAACGGTCGAGACGCCACCTCCGATCTTGACGTCGCGTTCTCCCGCGGCGTCGCGCGCGCGCTTAAGCGCGGCATGAATTCCGTCCGTGACGAAGTGGAACGTGGTGCCACCTTCCATCACGATCGGTTCGCGAGCATGGTGCGTCAGGACGAACGTCGGAGCGTGATAGGGCGGATTGTCCCCCCACCAACCCTTCCAGCTATCGTCAAGCCATGGCCCGCGCACCGGACCGAACATGTTCCGGCCAAGGATGAAGGCACCGAAGCCGTCCATCGAGCGGTGGGCAAAGGTCTCGTCCACGCCCTCCGAGCCGCCGGCCGCACCGAACATGGCTTTAAACGTCTTCGTTTCGAAGAACCAGCCGTGAAGCTCCTTCCCGCGCTTTCCCAGAGGATCCTGAACACTCTGTTCGGGGCCTGCACCGAACCCATCCAGGGACACCGCAAATCCCGCCACCCTAACACGTCCCATCCTAGCCTCCTCTTCTGCTTGCAACATGATGCCTTGCTGAATTATTGCCTGCAATCGCGCAGCACTAACGCGGCGTTGAACGCCGAGTTTTGGTCGAAGGACGAACCCGCTGCGCGGGAGGAGGGATGGTCTTTCTTTAATAGAACCGAATAACACGACCAGTGCTCGATTTCAATGCATGCTGGCCCGAAAGCATTCTGGCAAAAGCCGCGTGAATCTGATCGATACTCGCCAAGCCAGTTTGAACGCCCGCGACGGAGCGTGCCAGTCCACCCCGGCTAAACCCCGCCGCCAGACTTGCCGCCCGGGCGTCCCCGGATAACACTTCCTCCCGGGACGGAAAAAGGCCAGGACGCAGGTGAGCAACCACATTCTACAGAGTTTCTTTTGGCCCGAATCCATC